>CACYCC010000252.1 GCA_902772805.1 uncultured Lachnospiraceae bacterium
CGATCTTGAAAGGCTTGTTAACAATAACCCCCTCTTATATGCGGTGCGGGTTTATTCGGTTACCGACAATGTCCAGGAGATGATGCCAATTCTTTATACCGCGTCCAGGATGGAAAATCTTGAATGGTACGGCGATGATATGGAGGGATGGCATTTCGGATATTACGACACGCTGTTTTCATCGTTGATATCAAGGCAGGGAAACGCCCTTGCATCATATGTGGCAGGGATAACAGACTACGACAGAGGAACTATAGGATACGTTGAGTCTTCGATGACGATGGAGACGATGTTTCCGTTTATTTATTCGAATACGTCAAACGAATGGAGCTTTTTTGCCGATAATGACGGGAATGTACTGTTCGGAAACGGAAGCGAAGCCGCGGAAAGATATGTGCTAGACTGTTTCAAAGAGTTTGGCACCGATCAGCCGGCTCCGGTACTTTATAAAAAGTCGGACGGAAAGTATTACATCATTGCAAGATATCCTTTAAAAGTCATGAACGGGACCATGTATTCGGTAAAGGATATAACAAAAGAGATAAAAGGCGTCTATCAGAAGCGCAATACGTTCGTACTCTTTATGCTGGGAGTACTGCTGGTGGCAATAGTTTTAATAGACAGGATGATCAGAAAATATCAGAAAGAGGTGCTTGATAAGAACGCGGAATTACGTTCCCTTCACAATCAGATCAATGCACATTTTATCTATAATGTTCTTGAATCCATCAAGATGATGGCGGAAATCGACGAAAAATACGAGATCTCTGATGCCGTCACATCGCTCGGCAAACTGATGCGTTATGGTATCAGGGGTAATTTTGAAAACGTATCGCTTTATGAAGAACTTGAATATATCAAGAATTATGTTCTTTTGATGAACCTTCGGTATGATTTTGAGGTGATACTGTCGATCAATATTCCCGAGGAACTGATGGACCAGGAAATACTTAAGATGTCTTTGCAGCCCATTGTCGAGAATGCGGTCGTACACGGCATCGAGCCTTCGGCGGCCGATACAACGGTTTATATAAAGGGCCGCGAGGAAGACGGAAACTTTATCGTGGAGATCACGGATTCCGGCGAAGGAATGAGCGAGGAAACGCTTGATAAGCTGCTTAAAAAGATACACGGAGAGATAGAGGAAACCGGCGGAACGGGTAACGGAATAGGGCTTAAGAACGTTCACGACCGCATCAAACTCACATTCGGCAACGAATACGGCATATCCGTATATTCCGAAGAAGGAAAGTACACGAAAGTTACGATGGTGCTTCCCAGAAGAGTTCTTAACAGAAAGAGTATATCCGATGCAAACATTACTGATAGTCGAAGATGAAAAAATGATACGCCAGGGTATCAAAACAATGGTGCAAAGAAGCGGAGTCAACGTAGACCTAATACTTGAGTGCTCAAACGGGGCGGACGCTCTTAACCTTCTCACCGAGCGCCATGTGGATGTGATGTTTACGGATATCCGCATGCAGAAGATGGACGGGATAGAACTCGTGCGCCGTGTAAACGAGATGGAAGACAAGCCGCTTATCGTTGCCATAAGCGGATATGACGACTTTACGTACGCGGTCGAGATGTTAAGAAACGGCGTAAGGGAATATATATTAAAACCCGTTGAACGCGACAAGATCGCGGAAATACTCAAAAAACTGGATGCCGAACTTGAACAGGCAAACCGTGAACATTCCAAGGATATAGTGCTGGGTATACGCCAGATCCGCGAACTTATAGAAAAGGGATCGGCATCCGAGAGCGAACGCGAACTTATAATCGGCAAGTACGAACCGTATTTTTATGAGGGAGATTTTGCCGTATGCATATTTGACGGCGGATCGGAATATGATGCGGGAGACGACTTCGTGATAGAAGATACATCCGACGGCACGGTCGCAGTACTTAAAAGCGAGCATATAAATGCTTTCTTAAAAGGCGAGGTATACGATAAGTGCGTGGGATTAAGCGGAATTCACAGGGGATTGGCCGAACTTCCCGAAGCTTACTTAGAAGCGTCTTTGATGAGAAAGCTTTCTTTTGTAAGGTCACATACGTGTAAATTCGGCGAAGATACACCGAAGAGCATCAACGAAAACATATTGGAAAATGCGGCCGAACAGCTCTCATCGTCGGAAAGAACGAAGAGAATACAACTGCTCGGTACCAGCAAGACCGATGAAGTATTGCAAAAATGGAAAGCGTTCTTTAACCTTCCCGAAAGGGAGAGCGTGGGACTTGTCGAATTCTCCAAGGAGATAGATGCGACCGTAACTCAGATACTTGAGGTGTACAAAGAAAACATAACGCCCGAAGATATCGAAACGGCTGACAGGTGCAGGATACTTCACAAATTTGACAATTTAAGCGATTACAGGAACTGTTTCACCGACTGGATACTCGATCTTAACAAACGTCTGGCGGACAGGCCCGACGATATCAATATACGCCGCAAGATCGCTCAGGCCAGGGAATACATTGACGAAAACTATGAATCGGATCTTAACATGGCGGTAGTATCCAACTATGTATCCATGAATTATTCGCTGTTTTCTTATTCGTTCAAGCAGTATACCGGTATGAATTTTGTCAATTATCTCAAGGAGATAAGGATCAACAAAGCGCGTGAGCTGTTATCGGATACCGATCTTAAGATAGTTGAGATCAGTCAGATGGTCGGTTACGAAAACGAAAAGAATTTCATGAAGATATTTAAAGCGTTATGCGGTGTTACACCGGGAGAATATCGCAAAAATACAGCAAAGGGCACCCCTTAATTACGGGGGTGCCTGTTTTTGTGTTCGTACATTTTGGAATCGGCTTCTTTTATGAGAGTATCAAGGGAAAAAGAAGGCGATGCTATACCGGAAGCGCATCCTATACTTGCGGTGATCTCGTATTTCCCGGGGTTAAGTTTTCTGTAATTATCAAGATATGAGACTATCTTTTTCTCAATCTCTTCGCATCTTACGGCTCCTCCGTGTATTAAGATCACAAACTCGTCACCGCCTATACGTCCGGCAGTGTCTTCGTCGCCGACGGCACGGCTTATCGCCTGCCCGAGTATCCGGATCGCGAAATCGCCGGCATCATGGCCGTAAGTATCGTTTATCGCTTTTAAGCCGTTCATATCTGCGTACAGGACAGATATTTCGCTTTCCGGATCGAGTCCCGCTTCAAAACGGTCTTTGTAATGATCGAATCCCGATTTGTTTAAAAGTCCGGTAAGGCTGTCTTTAAAATAAATAGCTTCAAGATGGGTGACCATGGCATCGGAACGTTTGCGGTTTCTTAAATTGTTTAATAACTGTGAAAGGTTCACAAGATACTGCACAAGGTGGAAGGGATATTGTATGCGGTCGTTTTCGAAGGTTAACACCACATATCCGTAGGATGAACCGTGATGATATATGGGGGATACGATACGCGCGTTTTCCGCATCCGACAGTACAAGATCGGGCAGCAGTTCGGTGCCCTTAAACGTACATCCCGGCAGACGTTTGCCGTTTCTTTTGGCAAAATACAGGATCATATCGTCGCCGGCATTATCATCATCACCGCTTTCGGGATCCGTCGATGCGGTAAGAGTGAGTATCCTGTCGGAGAGCCTGTTCCAGCCCGCACTGAGGGCAAGGTAAAAACCGGTACAGCCCCGTATTTTATCTGTATTTTCGGACATTATATCAAGACTGTCTTCGATATCTTCGACTTTGTCAAATAATGACGCGGTCCTTGCGGTAACTATTATCGATCTTTCAAGATCGGCTATCTGGTTTTGAAGTGCATGGGAATAGAAGTGTACTTTTTTGTCTCCGCCGTGACTGCATCCGCATGAACCGCCGTAAATGACCTTTGCGAAAACCGATGTATTGGAAAGATCCCTGCCTTTGATGAGGTTCCTTAAATTGTCCACTGCGATCTGCCCGAGCCCGTAAACGGGATAAGAGATCGTGGTAAGGGGCGGGACCATATTCTGACCGGCGGCGGAATTGTCACATCCGGAAACACCGAAATCTTCGGGAATGTTAAATCCCATATTTTCGGCGGTTATTATAAGCTCGTATGCCAGTCTGTCGTTGTAGCAAAGTATCGCATCGGGGACGTTTTCACCGTTACGGGTAAGGCAGTTAACGGCTTTTATATAGTCTTCGGGTGATTCATCGCAAAGGTAACTGTCACCCTCGGTGAAGGAGAGTGCGTTCTTTTGCATCGTATCGGAGATGATATTTAATCTGATATCCGATATTTCACGTTCGTTTTTACAACCGAGATAAGCGATCCTGCGGGCATTGTGCATCGTGATAAAATGCTCTGTGATCATGGAAAACATCGTATTGTTGTCCATGGTGACGTTGGGAAAGTCGTGACTTGTGTCGTTGACTTCGATAACGGGAAGCCCGGTGTCTTTTAAAAGGCTGCTTATGCTTTTTTTAAATATGGGGGATGAATATGTACCCGAAGCAAAGATGATGCCGGAAAGCCCCGAATAGACAGGAAGCTCAAGAAGACATTTCTCGGTATCGGTAAGGCCGCCTAAGTCTTCACCGTCGTTGGTGGTGTAGATCTCGGTCTGATAGCCGTATTCAAGGGCTTTGTCGATGATCCCCTGGCTTAGATTTCTTTGATATTCTCCGTAAATGTGAGAGATGAAAAGAGCTATTTTTTTGCCGGCCATAGTTCTCCTTTATGTCGGTGCGGAGACAAAATTCCGCTTATATTCTATCATATGCTTGCTTTTTATAACAGTTGGTATGATAATTAAATTGGTATTTTATATATATATTTGCACAGAACCGTTAACGGATCATTTATTCGATCTTTTTCTTTTTCAATCGTTGTAAAGGAGGGGCCGATGTACATATTTCCTGAAGAACTCAGAAAAGCCTATGAAGACAGTCCGCTTTCGTTTGTGTATTATCAGAACATTGACGGAAAAGGCGTACCGATACTGGCATCAGCAGGTTTTTGCAAAGCTGTGGGTTTAAGCCGCGACAGAGTACTCGACTGGCTACAGATGGCAATGTTTGAAAGAATGGATCCCGATGATGTCGGGATTGTTTCAAGAGTCAGCGATGATTTTTTGAATAAGCGTGGCCCTTATGATGTGATCTTCAGATGTAAGATCGATCCGTCTTTAGGTGATCCGGATGCGAGATCCGATAATACGGGCGGTGCGGATACGCTTATTCACGGCCTCGGAGCCTGGCAGACCATGCCCGACGGGACCGAGCTTATAGTGATCACATATTCCAATGTTTTAAAAACGCAGGAAGCGGCACGTAAGAATGTCGAAGTATACAGGAGATTTCAAAAGGACAGATTTTTTACCGATATGCTTACCGAGCTTCCGAATTTAAACTACCTTCGTGAATTCGGAAACGAAAAGATAGCTACATTGCTCCGTGAAGGCAGAACTCCTTATGTTGTATATACGGACATAAATGCCATGCAATCCTATAACAACCAGTACGGCATCAAAGCGGGAGACCAGTTCCTTAAACTCGTAGCGGATTCACTTAAGGAAAAGTTCCCCAAGTCGCTTCTTATAAGGGGATCCGACGATCATTTCATAATGATAACGGGAGCCGATGACAACGCATCGATCGAAAAGGATCTGCGTGACGTCAATTCCTATGTCTGCAGAAACGCTTACGGAAATACGACCGGTTTTGATTCGGGTGTCTGTCCCGTAGAAAACGGTGTGGAATATACGGAGGCACTTGACCACGCCAAACATGCTCTTAAGCAGATCGAGAACGATCTGAACAGAGAAGTTGCGTTCTTTTCCAAAGAAGCGGACGAGGCTTATTGGAGAAGCCGCTATATTGTGGAAAATTTCGATCTTGCAATGGAACAGAACTGGATCAGGGTTTTCTACCATCCGCTTATGAGGCTTGAAAACAACAAGATAACGGCTTTTGAAGGTCTGGCCAGATGGGTCGATCCGAACAGAGGGATCATCTCCCCCGGGGAATTTATACCGGCACTGTCCAAGTATCATCTTTTGTATAAACTTGACCTCTATATTTTTGAAGAAGTTTGCAAAGAGGTCATGATACGGCATGAAAACGAACTGCCGCTCACACCGATATCCGTCAATTTCTCGAGACAGGATTTCGACCATGCCGACATAGTGGGCGAGATGAACAGGCTTTTTGATAAATACGAACTTATCAATTATTTTGATAAAAGTTACTTTATCGTTGAGATCACCGAGCAGGATCTTGCAGTGGGAGAAGAAAGGTTCATGGAGCAGTTAAAGCTGTTGCGTGACAACGGATACCGTATTTGGCTTGATGACTTCGGAAGCGGTTATTCATCGGTTTCGATGTTCAGTCATTATGATTTTGACCTTGTAAAGTTTGACATGGACCTTTTGAGGCATCTTGATGACAAAGGCGGCATAAACCGTATTATACTAAAAGATCTTATGCAGATGGTCCGTGAACTTAAACTCCATACGCTTATAGAGGGTGTGGAAACGGAGGAACATCTTGAGTTTGCGCGTGATATCGGCTGCGAACTCGGACAGGGCTTTTATTTTAACAAACCCACTCCGCTTGACGAGATTGTGTTCCGCAAACAACACGGAGATCTTATAAAATCCTGCGAAACCGACAAAGAACGCAGGGAACTAAACAGCAGGTTGTAACGGAGGATTTATGGAACAGGAAACAACATACTGGCATTTGCCGGGCTTATGCCATTTCGGGATGATAAATCATGTTTTGTTCGATACCATGAGAAAATATCCCGATAAATTCAGGGATAACATTAAGATAGGTTCGGTTTACGGCACGTTTCCGTGGGCGATCTGGAACGGCGGACGCAACATCATGGACAGTTTTGTAAACAAAAGCGATGTCGATAAGATCATAAGATCGTACAATGCTCTTAAGATACCCGCAAGATTCACGTGGACGAATGTTCTTTTGCAGGAAGAACACACATATGATTCATACTGTAACATGATCATGAGAGTGGGAGATAATGGCCTTAACCAGGTGCTTGTAAACAGTCCCGTGCTTGAAGAATATATCCGTAAGACCTATCCGAACTACAAAGTCATTTCGTCAACGACCAAGAGAATAGTGAGCGTTGACAGGCTTTTGGAGGAACTTGAAAAGGATTATTATCTCGTGGTGCTCGATTACGATCTTAATCACGATGAAAAGGCAATCGAGAGACTTCTTCCGCATGCCGACAGGCTTGAAATACTCGTTAATGAAACATGTCAGCCGCATTGTCCCCAGAGAGCCGCTCATTACAGAGAGATATCCAAGCATCAGCTTGAATTTGATACGGATATCAGATTTCCATGTACAGATCCCGCTACCGACAAAAGAACATTTGCGGGCTGCATGAAGAGACCTTCTTTTATGTCAAACTCGGACATCGATGAGTATGTAAAGAAGGGATTTAAAAACTTTAAGATCGTGGGACGCGGCGAAGGTAAGGGATTTTATCTCGATTCCATCATCTATTATCTTGTAAAGCCGGAAAGCAGAGATTTTATCGGCAAATATTTTAACGACACACTCGCAAAGATGGGCGGACTTCCCATGCGTGACGAAAGCAGACGCCAGTCGGGAAAAAGATAAGCCTGTCGGGCGCATTCTTAAATCGATGTATAACAATAAGGCGCGCAGCCCGTTGGGGCTGCGCGCCTTTTGTTATCCGCCGTCAATCGTACCAGTAGTATCCGCCGTCGTTTGACTGTACACATTCCATGAGATCCAAGAACTCAAGCACGATATCGTCATCGGAATCAAGCTTCTTAACATTCTTTATAGCCTGTTCGAGAGCTTCTTCTCTTGTCATGTCTACAAGATATTCGCTGTTGTTAAGTGCCATTGCATATTCTGCTACGGATGTTGCCAGCATAAAGCTTTCAGAGGGCTTTGTGGTGTAGTTGTCTATACCTATAGGGAATTCAAGGTAGTCTGATTCATCGGCATCGGGGTCTTTGTATGCGATCGAAAGCGTGCACCATTCATCCCTTGCTTCGCCTTTTTGGGAAAGATCGGTATCCTGATACTTAAGGTCGGAAGCGCTCTCTTTATCGGCAAGCTCGATCTCGTATACGACCGTTACCTGATGACCTGCACCAACTTCTCCGCCGTCTTTGGTATCATCTTTAAAATCTTCGTTGGCAAGTGCTCTGTTTTCGTAACCTATAAGTCTGTACTTTGCAACCATTGCGGGATTGAATTCAACCTGGAACTTGGTATCCTTGGCTACGGTATAAAGTGTTGAAGTAAACTCGTCAACGAGTACTTTCTTGGCTTCCGCGATGCTGTCGATGTAAGAATAGTTGCCGTTACCGGAATCTGCGAGTGTCTCGGCGGTCACATCATTGTAGTTACCCATTCCGAAGCCGAGTACGGATAAGAATACGCCGCTTTCTTTCTTTTCGCTTATAAGGTCTTTGAGCTCTTCGCCACGGCATTTTCCGATGTTAAAGTCACCGTCGGTTGCCAGGATGATCCTGTTGTTGCCGTTTTCGATAAAGTTTTCTTCGGCGAGCCTGTATGCCATTTCAATGCCGCCTTCACCGTTTGTGCCGCCGCCTGCGGTAAGATCGTCAAATGCTTTGTTTATCTTATCGGACTTGTCTCCGCGAACGCCGCTTAATACGATGTTTGTGCCGTTTGCGTATGTAACTATCGAAACTCTGTCATCGCGGCTTAAATTCTCAACAAGGAGCTTCATGGAATCCTTAAGGAGCGGAAGCTTGTTGGA
>CACYCC010000253.1 GCA_902772805.1 uncultured Lachnospiraceae bacterium
ATGGTTTATAAGATCACTATCACTAAGTATTCACCTGATCATTATGGAAAAAGAACTGTTTGCGCCAATAAAAAAATATTTCGAAGCCCTCGGATATGTCTGTGACGGCGAAGTCAACGACATAGATCTTTATATGCGAAAAGAAGTTATGACCGATGAAGAGGACGGAAAACCCGCCAAAAAGGTCGAACTCTCAGCTGCCGTAGAGCTTAAACAGACTCTTGATTTTAAATCGATCCAGCAGGCGGCGGTCCGTCAGAAGATCGTGGACGATGTTTATATAGGCATATTTAAGCCGCGCGATCTGTATTCCAAATCCTACAGGGATAAGATTTATCTTTTAAAGCGTCTCGGGATAGGCCTTATTGTCGTGGGTAAAAGGATAAAGACCGTAGATATCGTGACAGAGCCTGTTGTTACGGAACTTAAGAAATTTAAATCTCAAAGTAAACGCAAAAAAGAGGCTCTTGAAAAAGAATTCGGGCACAGACGCGTTAAGTCGAACACAGGCGGAGTTACCGGCACCAAGATCATGACCGCATACCGCGAAGATGCACTTTTAGTGCTTGATGCCCTTGCGGAACTCGGCGGTGAAGGCTCTCCCAAAGAAGTCCGTGAGATCTCGGGTGTCGAAAAAGCTTACGGAGTGTTAAGGGGCAATCCTTACGGATGGTTTGAAAATGTCAGCAAGGGAAAATACAGCATACGCGATAAAGGCTATGATGCCCTCGAAGAATTCGAAGATGCGCTTAAAATACTCAAAGGTTATCACGGCTGACCGAAAGGTTTAAAGCATACTCAATGATCATCGCGGTTAAGCCTGAGATTTAAAACCGCGAATAATAATGTGGCAATAACGCTTATCACAACAGATATCTTTTTAAGAGTTGTCGCTTTATATTCCACACTCACATATCCCGTGAGCATTTCGGGATTTTCCACACATAAAAGGCCATTGGGGCCTTTTTTTACGTTCAGTTTCCGGGCACCAAAACCTTCAGATCCGTCACCGCCCGCCGATCCATTGCTGCCGGCAGATCCGTCACCGCCTGCCGATACGTAAACACCGTCCGGATCCGTTATCTTGGCAGTGTATCCCTTGTAATAGATAAGCGGCAGCGTATATGCGGCATTCCCGCCGTCGGTAGCTTCAAAACCGTATTTTAAATAACCCTCTTTTACAAACTCTATGCCCGAAGTAACACTGTTTTCACTTAAAAGTGAAGAGCTTACCTTTATCTCATGTCCGCCCAAAGAATTCATATCGGTCTCAACGGGCAGCCATTCGGTTCCCATCCCCACATAATATGTCCCTTCGGTACTTAAAAATTCATCTCCGAACGAAAGTGAAGCTTCCGAAGCCTCGGTCATACGGTTTTCGTTTATTGCAAAAGAAAGCGAAAGCACAGCCAGGACTGTACATAAAACGATCCTTGTACGCTTATCCTCATGAGATAACAGCATGACAAAGCCGGTTACGATAAGACATAACGCTACCGGAAACAGTCTGAATGAGAACTGAAGACTGTTAAGAGGTGTATGGTTGAAAATTTTCCAAGGAAATACATCGGTTATCAGTATCGCGGACACTACTCCCGTTATCAGCACAGCCGCCGGAATTTTGCGTTTCGATGCCTCTTCTTTTACGGTGGGCACCGCCTGTTTTACGACGAGCACTGCTGCCGCGATCACGGCCGCCCACAGTGCCGCTCCGGGTCCGATATGCGGAATATAACCGTCGCTGTATGCCCTGAGTTCAAAAAGCGATGAAAACGGGACCACATGGTCGCCGATATTTACAAGGGGCTTTTCATAATAAAAATGTCCCGATCTCATCTGCTCGATCATCGGAAATACATAAAATGCGGAAATCCCCACAGTGATCAGAGCATAGGTTGCCAGCCGTTTAACGGATCTTACATTAAAGATCGTTTTACGGTACTTTGGAATACAAAAGGCGATCGCAAAAACGATGACCGTACAGCAAAGCGCGATGACCGCCGACAAAACATGTGACAACAGCATGCCCATAAACGCTATGGTAAACAGATATGTTCTTTTGCCACCTTTAAAGAAATCCCATATCGCCAGCACCAGCAGGGGTGCGAATACCGAAGCGATATATGAACCGACACCGGCCCTTGTAACTATCTCCCAGATATAATAGATGCTTGTAGTTGTAAGAACGCTTCCCGTAAGAGCCGTAAAGAGATCGCCCGAGATCTTTTTGTAAGAAAAGAACGAGACCGTAAATCCGGAGGCGACAACAAAAGCAATAAAAAGCTTAAAACTCTGTGTTGCGGAAAACCCTGCGATCCTTAAAAGTGCTGCCGGAAACAGGAAAAAGTCCGAATAGAAAAGCGGGGACGCATACCCGTATCCTTCAAAGAATCTCGGATAAACCGACGGAAAAAGATCTCCGTTTACTATAGCGTCCTTAAGTCCTTCTATCCGTTCAAGCCAGTAGATAAGATCCACTATATGACCGGGAATACCGTTTTTGGCATACGGAAAGAGACATACGCCCACACTCATAAGAAGTGCTGCCGCAAAAGCAAACAAACCGGCTATTCTGTTGTTTGAAGGTTTATTGCCTTTATCCACGTTTTTCTCCAAGCCTTTTTAATAACCGAGATATCCCGATTCCATCATATAGCGCGTGAACTTTTCCTGCCCTTTTCTGTTGAAATGCTGCGTATCCATCCAGTCGGTATCGTTGTTTATACCAAGCTTGTCATATTCGTAAAAGAGATTGTGAAACTCAACGCCACGTTCCGCCGCAAAATCACCGACATAATTGAAAATACTCTGACGCCAAAGTACATCCTCTCTGGCATAATCCTCATAAAGATACAGTCCGTTGAAAGGGGCGGAGTACAAAATAAGCTTTACGTCGTTTGCTTTGCAAAGATCGATAAGCATTTCCATATATTTTTCCATCTCTTTGGGCATGGCTTCTTTGACATCGGGGTCCTGGATAGGCGGATCGTAATTATCGACAACTTCATCGCTTACAAACGAACCCCTGTCGGAAATGGGAAAATCTTTAAAATCCGCTTCACTCAATTCTTTCCACCTTGAATGAAACATTCCGAGAGGAAACAGATAATATAAACGTTCTTCGGGCTCGGTCAGATCTTCGAGGGCAAGCTTCCTGGCCTTACAGCGCGGAAAACCGTCAAAAAAGCAATGATCCATTCCCTTTAATGTTCTGAAATCGTTGGCGGTATAACATACTTCAAAAACTATCGTCTTGGGATGCTTAAGTTCTATCGCTTCCATCGCCGCATAATAAGACATCGGAACCGTCTGGCCGCTTGTAGCCAGCATGAAAGATTCTATGCCGTACTCGTCATACAAAAGATCCGTGTTTATCGAACAGAACTGATGACTGTTGCCCACAAATACTATGTCGGCTTCCTCGGGGCACCACTTCTTAAACTTATCCTGCGCCCCCTCATATTCTTTGTTTCGAAAAACATAGTTAAGATTAATGAGAGTAAAGAAAAGCAATGCATTGAACAATATGAAGATGATAACATTTACTGTCTTCTTCATCCAAACTCACCATTTTGTGTCACAAGATTCACACCGACCTTTCAGTGCCGGAACTAAAACTGGAAATAAATAAACTGCGAAGCGTCGTATTTGGCTCCGTAAACTCCGAAAATGACCAATATCACGATCGCAAGGTATATAGTGACAAAAGAAAACCACCGGTTCTGCCCATAAAGCAGGCCAAGGACATCTTTTCCTTTTTTCTTGAGTATATCCACTACCGTCATAAACAATATGCATACAAAAAGAACATTCAGCTCTTTGCTGTCGGTCCCGATCAGAAGTAAAGAGCCGTCAAAAAACTGCCATAACCTTATTCCCGTAAAAATACGTTTTACGATATCCACGGCCTGCCCTATCGTTTCCGCCCTGAAAAAGATCCACAATATTGTAACCGTTATGAAATTTAACGATATCCTTAAAAGTCTTACCGCAAAAGTTGTTGTATCGGCTTTGATGCGGTCAAAGAATTTCTTTACCGGACCGGATATCAGTTCTTCGCCGACTCTTAATATTCCGTGCAAAAGCCCCCATGCGACAAAGTGCCATGCCGCACCGTGCCACAGTCCGCTTACCAGAAAGACTATAAGTATATTTACATACTTCCTTACTTTTCCTTTGCGGCTTCCACCAAGCGGGAAATACAGATAATCCCTGAACCATGTGGTTAATGACATATGCCATCTGTCCCAGAAATCTCTGATACCGACAGACAGATACGGAGTATTGAAATTGTCGCAGATACGTATGCCCATTACTCTTGCGGCACCTATCGCTATGTATGTGTAACCCGCAAAGTCACAGTATATCTGAAGCGAAAAGAAAACGGCACCGACCGCAAGCTGAAATCCGTTGTAGGTAGAATACTCTGCGGTATCAAAAACATGATTTACCGCGATCGCCAGTCTGTCGGCCATCATCATCTTCATGAAGTAACCGTAAAGCATCGTATATACGCCTTTAAGGAAATCTTCGGCATTATATAGATTTTCTTTGTCCAGCCTGTTGATCCGTTCAAGCAGATTTTTGGATCTCTCGATCGGTCCTGCTACCAGCTGCGGGAAAAAAGACACAAAAAGCGCATATTTCGCTATGTTCTTTTCGCATTTCTCACCCCTGTAGACATCGATCACATATCCGATCGCCTGAAACGTATAAAACGAAATGCCGACGGGAAGCAAAATATCAAGGCGCGGAACATGCGCCTTCGCTATTTTATTGATAGTGTCGGAAAAGAAATTGAAATACTTAAAAACAAACAATATCCCGAAGTTAAGTATGATACTTAAGGAAAGAACGATCTTCCCGGTCTTACGCGAATCCGCCGCATCTATAAGCCGGCCCGCAACATACGTTATGACTATCGATGCGATGAGTAACAAAACATATACCGGATTCCAGCACATGTAAAAGCAGATGCTGGCGACAAGGAGCCAGTAGACTCTTGCCTTGCGCGGCACCACAAAATAAATCGCTATGCAGATCGGAAAAAAGATCAAAAAAGAAAGCGAATTAAAAAGCATATCAAACCCAAACGTCTATTTTAATAACATCTCTATATTGAAACTGTTATCCCCGGCTTTTACTTTACCGTATCCGCCCGATACAAACGGGATCATCGGCGAAAGATGTCCCAGATCGATATCATAAACTATCGGAACGCCGTATTTTTCCAGTAATCCCGTAAAGGCTTCATACGGCGTAAATCCGTTAAATTCGTCATCGTGATGAAGTGGTCTTCCGATCAGGAATCCCTTCACATATTTAAACCACCCTGCCTGTTCAAGATGAAAAAGCGCTCTTCTCATGCTCATCACATTAAGATCGCAGCTTTCCAAAAACCAGATGATGCCGTCTTCCCTGTATCGTTCATTAAACTCACCGACCTTGTCAAAGCGCGTACCCGTTAAGTTTACAAGACAGTCAAGGCATCCTCCTATGAGACGGCCTTCAAATTCCGCACTGTCGGCTTTATGTATCTTTTGTAAGTATTTTTCCGTAACGTTATAAGGTTTTAACGGATTTTCATCCTCATCCCATTCTTTTTCCCACTTATCGTAATTGGAAAAAGAAAATTTTCTTCCGCACAAAAGATCGAAGGCATCCCCGATCGACGCATGCCACGGTTCCATTCCGAAATCTCCGACACAGGGACCGTAGATCGCAGCTGTATCACAAAGAGTCGGCAAAAGAAAAGTCAGGTTCGTATTGTCGGAATAGCCGATAAACCACTTAGGACCGGCCTTCGCGACAGCTTCAAAATCAACAAACGGAAGGTCCTCACACATAAGCTCGCCACCGCCGACCGATATGATGACATCGCTTTTATCGTGAGTAAAGAAATCGTTTATCTCGTCTCCGCACGCTTTATCGGAATTGCTTTTACCCGGATTTAACGCGGCTCTTACATTCGGTCCTTCCACGCATTTATAGCCCATCTGCTTAAACTTCTCAAGCGCATGATCGAATCTTGCACTGTAAGGCATGGTAGCTGCGCCGAATGACGGTGCGATAAAACCTATTGTTCCGTTTTCTTTTAAAAATTCCGGATATCTCATCCCGTCCTCCGATAATTGAATTTACTGCCCGTCACGGCAATAATCTGCCGCCGAAACACCTATTTCCACGTAAGTCTGTGAAGCTCGCCCGACTGTTCCATATCTTTAAATCCCGTCTGCCGCAGTGCCTCGTAAAGCACTATCGCCACGGAATTCGAAAGATTTAACGACCTTATCTTTCCGCACATCGGTATGCGTATACATCTCTCGCGGTTTTCCACCAGTATCTCTTCGGGGATCCCCGCCGATTCCTTGCCAAACATTATAAAGTCATCCGGCCCGAAAGAAACATCGGTATAACTCTTTTCGGCTTTGGTGGTCGCATACCATATCTTTGCCCCCGGGTTTTTTTCAAGAAAATCCGCATAATTGATATATCTTGAAAGTTTAAGATGTTCCCAGTAATCCATACCTGCTCTTTTTATCGACTTTTCATCAAGTCTGAATCCCAGCGGCTCTATTAAATGAAGGGGCGTATCCGTTGCAACACAGGTACGCCCTATATTTCCCGTATTTGCCGGTATTTCCGGCTGATGTAGTACTATATGCATCTGTCATTCTCCAAATGATGCTTTAACCGTTTTCTTTTTCAGCCCTCAACTTTGTGACAAACCTCTCAAGCCTTTCCATGGCGGTCTTTAAATGCTCAAGAGAATATGCATAGGAAATACGCAAAAATCCTTCTCCGCAGTCGCCGAATGCCGTTCCCGGAACAGCGGCAACTTTTTCTTCTTCAAGGAATCTCGTGGCAAACTCTTCACTTGTCATACCGAATTCCTTGATGCACGGAAATACATAAAATGCGCCGAAAGGTTCAAAACACTCAAGCCCCATTTCCTTGAACGCGTTCAAAAGAAAACGACGTCTTTGATCGTAGGCGTTTCGCATCATGGCAATATCGTCATCACCGTTCTTTACCGCTTCAATAGCCGCATACTGGCTGGTGGTGGGAGCGCACATGATACAGTACTGGTGGATCTTGGTCATCTGCGAGATAACTTCTTTGGGTCCGCAGGCATATCCGAGTCTCCAGCCCGTCATTGCATATGCTTTCGAAAAGCCGTTTATGAGTATGGTGCGTTCTTTCATGCCCGGAAGCGATGCGATAGATACGTGCTTGCCCTTGTAGGTAAGCTCTGCATATATCTCGTCGGACATTACAAAAATGTCTTTTTCCACGCAGACCTTGGCAATGTTCACAAGATCACTCTCTTCCATAATGGCACCCGTAGGATTGTTGGGGAAAGGAAGGATAAGTACTTTTGTCTTATCGGTAATGGCATCCCTGAGTTCTTTTTCGGTAAGTCTGAATTCGTTTTCAGCCTTTAACTCAATGATAACGGGCTTACCGCCGGCGATTATCGTACAGGGCTCATATGAAACATAGGAAGGCTGCGGGATCAGAACCTCGTCGCCGGGATTTAACATGGCGCGAAGTCCGACGTCGATACCTTCCGATCCGCCGACAGTAATAAGCATTTCTGTGGCGGGATCGTATGAAACGTTGTATCTTCTTTCAAGATATTTGGCAATCTCCTGCCTTAACTGTATAAGACCTGAATTGGAAGTATATATGGTCTTGCCTTTTTCAAGCGAATAGATACCCTCATCTCTTATATGCCAGGGTGTGTCAAAATCCGGTTCGCCCACACCGAGGGAAATGGCATCTTTCATTTCATGTACTATATCGAAAAACTTACGGATCCCCGAAGGTTTAAGTTTTACGACCTCTTCGGATAACGGTATTCTCATAATGTGATCTTCTCCCTTTCATCAATGGCTTTTTTGCCCAAAATCGTACCGTGATCTTTGTACTTTTTGAGCACGAAGTGAGTGGATGTGCTGATAACGGTCTCAAGGGTCGAAAGTTTTTCGGATACAAACAAAGAAACCTCTTTAAGCGTCTTTCCTTCTATGGAAACCAAAAGGTCAAATCCACCCGAGATCAGATATACCGCATTAACTTCGGGATACTGATATATACGTTCGGCAATGTTGTCAAATCCCTGTCCTCTCTGAGGAGTGACTTTGACTTCTATGAGTGCGCTCACTGTTTCAATGGAAGTCTTTTCCCAGTCTATAAGGGTATGATATCCGCAAATGATACCTTCTTCTTCCATCGCCTTTAATTCATTCGCGACCGCGACCTCGTCCATTCCGAGCAGTACCGCGAGCTCTTTTATCTCTATTCTTGAATTTTTCTCGATAACGGATAAAATCTTTTCTCTCATTTTTATTCCTCCCGTTTTTTCGGCGAACCTTCTTTGTGCAGTTGCCGTTATTCTATCTTTGCTTTAAGAGCTTTTCTGTTCTTTCATCCGGAATGGGATGTCCCAGAAACCGCTTTATCTCTCCGTTTATTATGACCCGGTCGTTGGAGTCGTTGAAACTTCCGAGTACCGCTGCCTCAACTCCGGCCTCTGCAAGCCCTTTAATAAGTGCTTTGGAATTATCGGTTGCGATAAGCATCGCTCCCGCGGACATAAGTACATAAGGATTTATATCAAGGAAATTACAAATCTCTATCGTTTCCTGCTTTATGGGGATCTTGTCAAGATATGCCGTAAATCCGAGTCCCGCTTTCTCACCCATTTCCCAGAGTGCCGCAAATATCCCGCCTGACGACAGATCGTGCATGGCAGTGACCTTGATCGACGCATCATTACCCGCAAGATCCATTGCCGCGGCAGCCTGTTTTCCTATATACAGATCCTTTTCAAAAGAAACCGCATCGTCTACCAGCACCGCCGGAAATCGGGATAACAGTTTTTCCCTGTAAAGACGTGCGAAAACCGCGGTTCCTTCAAGAGCGATCGATCCCGTGATGACAATATCGTCTCCCGCTTTTGCGCCATGGCCGTCTCCCGCCTGTACGCCGTTGGGCTTTTTGTATCCGTTTGCTCCGCCCCGGGCTTTCCCAATCCCCGTGACCGTGATCACCGGTCTTACGACCGCATCGGTTACTTCGGTATGCCCGCCGATGACCTCAACATTAAATGCCTTGCATGTCTTTTCGATCTTTGAAACGATCGCTTTCAGCGCATACTCATCCGATCCTTCATCGAG
>CACYCC010000254.1 GCA_902772805.1 uncultured Lachnospiraceae bacterium
ATCTTTACTATAGCTTCTTTGATCATTTTCGTGTCTCCTTTATATTCTCACATATTCAAAAAGTTTTTAAGTATCTCGCGTGTGATAACTGCGTTTTCTTCGGGAGTGCCGCCCTTAAGTTCATCTTTACCGCAGGTGGTAAATCCGAAATCTTCGGGCTTTATAACATATGTCTTATACCATCCGTCCTTGATCTCACAGATCTTGGTGGGTGAACTTAATGATATCTCATCGAGCTTATCAAGGCCGTATACTACCATGCCGCGCTTAACACCAAGATTTATAAGAACCTGTGCAAGAGGCTCCACAAGGTATTCGTCATAAACTCCGAGGAGCTGCAGCTTGGGAGATCCGGGATTCGTGAGGGGGCCCAGGATATTAAATACGGTCCTGAATCCGAGTTCCTTGCGGATGGCGCCCACATACTTCATTGAGGTATGGTACTTCTGTGCGAAAAAGAAACACATTCCGACTTCGTTTAAAAGTTCGACACACTTCTCGGGACTCTGATCGATGTTGACACCGAGTGCTTCGAGACAGTCTGCGGTACCGCATTTGCTGGATGCCGCACGGTTACCGTGCTTTCCGACCTTAACGCCGCCCGCTGCGGCTACGAGTGCAGATGTTGTGGATATGTTAAAGCTGTGTGCGTTGTCTCCGCCGGTTCCCACGATCTCAAAAAGATCGAAATCGGTCTTTACGGGAGTTGCATGTTCTCTCATGGCGGCCGCACAGCCTGCTATCTCATCGGTGGTCTCAGCCCTGGCGCTCTTGGTGGAAAGTGCCGCAAGAAATGCCGCATTCTGCGTAGCGCTTGTCTCGCCGTTCATTATCTCGTTCATTACGGCATAAGCCTCATCGTATGTAAGGTCGCCTTTGTTTACAATCTTTACTATAGCTTCTTTGATCATTTTCGTGTCTCCTTTATATTCTCACATATTCAAAAAGTTTTTAAGTATCTCTTTGCCGTTTGGCGTAAGTATCGATTCCGGATGGAACTGAAGCCCGAATATCGGATATTTTATATGCTGAACCGCCATCACGTCACCTTCATCGGTTTGGGCCGTTATCTTAAGTTCTTCGGGTATCGTATCTTTGTCGGCCGCAAGTGAATGGTATCTGGCAACCGGTATCTTATTAGGACACCCCTTAAAGATCGGGCTTTCATTATCCAATTCCGCTATGGACTGTTTGCCGTGCATAAGCTTTGATGCATATGTGACCGTCGCACCGAAGGCCATGCAGATCGCCTGATGTCCGAGACACACCCCGAGTATCGGTATGTCTTTCCCGAGTTTTTGTATCACATCTATGATGATGCCCGCATTTTCAGGTCTTCCGGGGCCGGGGGAAATGATGATCTTGTACGGCTTTAAAGATCTTATCTCATCAACGCTCATCTCATCGTTTCTGATAACCCTGATGTCGGGATCTATCTCTCCGACATACTGATAAAGGTTATATGAAAAACTGTCATAATTGTCTATCAGAAGTATCATAAGTCCTCCTCTCCGGCAAGTTCGAGCGCTCGAAGCGATGCCCGTGCCTTATTGAAACATTCCTCGAATTCTTTTTCCGGAACGGAATCCGCAACTATGCCCGCTCCGCTTCTTACAAAGACTTTTCCGTTCTTTTTGTACGCTATCCTGATCGCTATGCATGTATCCATATTGCCGGTAAAATCGATGTATCCGATCGCTCCGCCGTAAATACCTCGCTTATCGTTTTCAAGCTCGCCGATCAGCTGACACGCCCTTATCTTGGGGGCTCCCGAAAGCGTTCCCGCCGGAAGGACCGACGATATCGCATCAAATGCATCCTTGTCTTCTCTTATCTCTCCCCGGACGGTTGAACCTATGTGCATGACATGTGAAAAACGCTCTATGCTGTGAAGTTTCTCGACTTTCACGGTTCCGAACTTACTGATCTTGCCAAGGTCGTTGCGGCCGAGATCGACCAGCATGTCGTGCTCTGCGAGTTCTTTTTCATCGGCCAAAAGTTCCCGTTCAAGTCTTATATCCTCTTCGTCGCTCTTTCCGCGCGGCCTTGTGCCCGCAAGCGGGAAAGTATGTACGATACCGTCCTCAAGTTTTACAAGTGTCTCGGGCGATGCTCCCGCAACTTCCACGTCCGTTCCGGAAAAATAGAACATGTAAGGGGAAGGGTTGATGGTACGAAGTACTCTGTATGTGTTTAACAGGCTTCCTTCAAAAGGAGCGGAAAGTCTGTTGGAAAGCACTATCTGGAAAATGTCGCCTTCATATATGTATCTCTTGGCTTTTTCAACCATGTCGCAGAACTCTTCTTTGTCAAAAAGAACACTGACCTCTCCCGTTAACTTTCCTCCGGGCTCATCCTTTTTGGCGCCGTTTCTGATGAGTTCTTTCATGTTGTTAAGTTCCATGACCGCCTTGTTGTATCCCACCTCAACATCATCAAGTTTCATGTTGACGATCAGGACAATCTTTTGTTTTAAGTTGTCAAATGCTATGACTTTGTCAAAAAGCATCAGATCGACATCCTTGAAAGCTTCGGTATCATTTAAGTTTACCGTTACCGTGGGCTCGCTGTACTTTATGAAGTCAAAAGCAAAGTATCCCACAAGTCCGCCCGTAAACGGAGGAAGTTCATTGAATCTCGGACTTTTGTAACGGGCCATTATGTTTCTTAAAAATTCAGAGGGATCGTCGGTCTTTATCTCGATATCCCCGGCTTTCATGACGCCGTTACTGAGTGTTACATCAAGCACGGGATCGTATCCGAGGAATGTGTATCTTCCCCACTTTTCGTTGGCCTGAGCGGATTCGAGCATATAGCAGTGAGTGGATACGTTTTTAAGTATCCTGATGGTTTCAAGGGGTGTTGTAAAGTCCGATAATATCTCAAGACTTAACGGAACAACTTTGTATTCACCCGTAGCTGCTATTTTTCTTACTTCTTCGATGGACGGTGTGATATTCATTTTCTTTTGCCTCCTGACTTGTCTTATTGATTGCTAAGCTTAAATCTGCCTGCCAAAAGAAACAAAAAAGCCCTTGACAGAAAGACTTCTGTCAAGGGCGAATATACTATCCGCGGTGCCACCTTGATTCACGGATCGCTCCGTGCGCTTAGCGAGATACCAGCATATCTCCGGCAACTGACGTATGCCCATACGTCGCAGAATACTCTGTATCGCTACATTTGACTGCGCCCTCAGCGGTCCATTTGACAATTTGTTTCTCACCCGACTCTCAGCATCACGGGCTCTCTGTAGAGGCATCGTTGCCTTTATCTCCGCTTCAACGGTTTGTTCACCGTATGTAATTTTAATTTCTTATATCATATCGAAATATAAGGTGTCAACAATTTTTTGGAATGTATTTCGGCTTAATGAAATATTACTCTTCCGCGTCATCTGCAAATCCGATATCGAGCGCTGTTACATGATCGTTGATCAAAAGGTCGATCACGGGTGCACCCTCGGGACCTTCCTTGGTAAAATCAAGGTTATTTGAGCCCTTGCAGTTGATCGTGACATCGGTCGGAAGTTCGATGCTTAACTTGGTAAACCAGGTTGTGATCTCAATATGCATATGATCTTTCTCGGGTTTCGGAACGATAACCTTTGATGAACTGAACATCATCATGTAATACGAATTATCCGTATCGGGTTTTACGACTTCGGTCCCGAACTGGCAGACATGCGCCTGCATATTGTTGTTTTTGTTATTGTTCTTGGCTATCTTTTTGGAAGTGCTTACTCCAAAACTCGCAACCGCCGCTATAAATGATGCAAAAAATCCTATAACAAGAACTCCCAGTATCTTAAGGCCGGTCACTATCGGATTTTTCTTTTTGTTATCTGCTTTCATGATACCCCCCCTTTCAAAAAGCAATTATCCCTTTAAACCGCAGTTTCTCTTATCTTAATTATTTCACTTCTTCCATCGTTACGCCGAGGTTTTTAAATATCTTTGCCATCATCATGAAGCCTGCAAGACCGTCAGGCTCTTCGGACAGTCTTGCGAAGTCTTCCGCATAAAGAGATGACTGCTTGTTCACTGCGCCGATATGGAGAACATATCTCTTGCCTTCATGCCAAAAATAGCAATTCTTAGCCACTCTGTTATCCGCAAACAACGCCGTCATAAGATCGGGTGTAAGACAGATATTGTCTTCAAATTCGATATCGAGAACCGTTGCCGAAGGATCACTTATAAGAAGTGCCCCGATAAGTGCCGCAACGTCTACATCTGCGATACAGGAACGCTCGGTGTATACCGGAGGTTCTTCGGGCGTTGTTGCATTTGTATCGGGATCTGGATTTGCATTTGGATCGGGCACAGTTCCTACTGTTGTATTGCCCAAAGCAGTCCCTTGTCTAATATCCGTTAAAGATGTTCCTACGGCGTAAGTAGTAACACTTCCCGTCGTATAAAGGCCCGAAACATCGGGAGTAACATTCGCGCCCGAAACGGGTTCTGAATTCTTCCTATTTCCCCCTTCGCCTATGGCAGCACCGGAACCATAGATTCCATCATCACTACCACCTCTGGCAGAAACATTTGCCGGCCCGCTTACGGTAATCGCCGAACCGTTTGAACATAATCCACCGCCGATTCCGGCTCCGCCATCCTCAGAGGTTGCAATTACCGTTCCTCCGGTTATGATTACCGTTCCACTTTCGGCATTCCCGCCGCCGATCCCGGCTCCTTCGACTCCGCCTGTTGCAGTAACATTGCCTCCGCTTATGGTTACCGTTCCACTTCCGTCATTCCCGCCGCCGATCCCGGCTCCGAGATTTCCGCCCGTTGCAGTAACATTGCCTCCGCTTATGGTTACCGTTCCACTTCCGTTAAATCCGCCGCCGATCCCGGCTCCGCCGGATCCGCCGATTGCAGTTATCGTTCCGCCTTCTATCACTATATTATCGACCGAGTGCTCATATCCACCGCCGATCCCGGCTCCGTTATATCTGCCTGCTGCATACAAAGATCCATTTGCATTATCATCTTTTATGGTAAGTACCCCTGTATTACCCTTTTGGATTCCTGCTTTATAGGAGCCTGCTTTCAGATTGCTGCTTCCGTCAAGCTCGATCGTTACATTTCCGTTACCCCCGGTGATCACCGCACCCACGCGATTGGCAGTACTGTTATCGATATAAAGATCATTGAATCTGATGAGTGCACTTGCACCGTCTCCACTTGTAATTTCAACATAATAATCATGTCTGCCATTGTTACCGGTGATCTCGATCTCAGTATCATCAACATCGTTGCCGTTAACTTTGTACTTAGTCTGACCATTTTCGATCGATGCCAAAACACTAATAGTACCTTGACTGATATCATATTGCACCGCCGATGCAGCAAGCGGATAGCAAGCAAACATAATTCCCGCTACGGCGAGACTTCCCAAACGTTTAATAATTCTTCTCTTCATTCCCCAATTCTCCTTGTAAAGTTATTTATAATATCGATCTCTATACCGAAAAGTTCTGTTCTTTTATGAATATCTCCGCCCTTGATCTTAATATCTCATATATCCGGGCTGCCGTAAGTTCATCAAATGTTTTTATATACCATTCCATTATTTCACAAATTCCGGTCCTTTAGCACAATAAAACGTCTCCGCGGAGTTTTCGCCTCCGAGCCAGATTGCGTTTATACCTGCATTTATACCGCCTTCGTAATCATTTTCATGACTGTCGCCGATCATGACCGTACGTTCACAATCCATATTATATCTGTTTATGAGTTCGTTGTAAAACGAGATGTCCGGTTTCATGCAGCCGTAATCGGACGATATCAGATAATCGTCGACCGCTTTATCAAGGCCGAAGTATTTGATCTCCGGAAGTGTATAGCAGCGCTGTGCATTGCTTAAGATATATGCGTGTCTGCCCGATCCTTTGATCTTTTCAAGGAATCCTGTAACGTTTGGGAACAATTTCATATATTCTCTCGAAGCGGTCCTGAAGGCATAGCCGGCATCATCTAAAAGTTCTGCCGTTATCATATCTTCGGGATTTCCGTATTCAAGAAACATAGTCCTGTATATCGGTATAACATCTATCTCGGGATGAGTGAAAACGCCTTCTCCCCGAGCTTTATCACGGGCTGCCCTGTCCATTTCAAAAAACTCATCGTGCATTAACATCGGGGCGGGATGAACGATTTCCCGTTCATCAAGCCACTTTGCCCATTTTATCCAGGTATCAGGGGCGTGCTCGTCGGTTTTTATATCGATGAGCGTCCCGTAGAGGTCAAATATGAAGTTATCGAAATAATATGATTCTTTTTTCATCGGGAACATAATAGGGACTGTTTGTGTCGATCTCATAGGTTTCATAAAATTCATCAAACTGTCCGAGAACATAATTTATACGCAGTTTACCGGGGAGATGGGGATCGTTTGCTCTTCCGTTTTATGCTAAGAGAATATCCCATAGAATCCAAATATCGCATTATAGTCTCTATCGTCCCACCGGCCCCCTTTTCCAAGCGGCTGACTGCCTGCTGAGATAAGCCTGTCATTTCGCTGATATCTTTCTGTGTAAGCGATAATGATTTCCTGACATCGATCAATTCCTGCTTAAAGGCCATTTCTGCCAAGAAAAGTTCATGTTGCGCTCTTAATGATTCATCAGATGAGATCAGTTCGTTAATTATCGCTTTTTCTTTTACCGGATCGCTCTTTTCAAGCATTATGGGCCCTCCTTATAAGATACCTTCATTTCGTCCTCGAATGAGGGCTTTCTCCAATTCCATTCTTTCCACCCCTTGTCTTGTAATCATATATTGTCAAAATCAATACCTCATTATGATACATCGATTTTGATGTATCGTCAAGTCTGTTTTTTACCTCTATTACCTCTATTAAACAGGCTGCTTTGCTTAACTACTGGGGATTATGTGAATTTCCGGGAATTCTATTCATATACGGAATGAACAGAACCAAAGATAGCAATAGATTTATAGAAAATAATATAATCAATTAAAAAAGAAATCAATTATGCAAAACAGAGAAAAAAAACACCGCCTGACTTGTGAAAATCCTGTCAAGCGGCATAAATACCGTGTTTCCGGATGTCAAAAGATTTCTCAGCCTTAAGCGTCGGCCGATTGATCTTTTTCTTTTTTCTTATCGGGATGATCGGCGATGATCGCGTCGTAGAGTTCGGCCAGGGAAATGCCGGCATGTTCGCCCTTCATGAGGCTGTTGACCGTTTCTTCGGAAGCTCTGTCATATATCGAGATACTGTCCGTTTCGTCTTCTGAAACGGTATTAAATATGAATTCCACCTTAACGCAGTCGTACGCACCTCTTCCGTATCCTTTTTCAAAAGAAAATGTCACTTCTTCGACTTTGGACAGATCTATGTCGGTCTTTTTGAATCTGTAGTCAAGTTTTACATGCCCGTCATCATATGTTACCTCGGTCTTTCTAAAATCGGCTATCACATAC
>CACYCC010000255.1 GCA_902772805.1 uncultured Lachnospiraceae bacterium
ATTTCTTCATGGCTTCAGCTTTCTTTTCAAGAGCTTCGGCCTCAGCGATACCCTTGGCTTCGATAGCCTTTGCTTCGGCTTCACCTACGGCACGGATACCTTCGGCTTCCTGAGTCTTTGCGTAAAGATCTGCTTCCGCTTTGATCTTTGCGGCTTCTGCGGCTTTCTGTTTCTCGAACTTTTCAGCCTCAGCCTTACGCTGTCTTTCGAAGAGCTCTGCTTCCGCTTTCTGCTGACGGGCGAATTTCTCGGCTTCCGCACGTTTCTTGATCTCGGCTTCGAGAGTCTGTTCGGTTACTTCAACGTCTTTTCTCTTTAATTCGATCTCACGTTCCTGACGCGCGATGTTCGCGTTTGCGGTAGTGATCTCGATCGTTTTACGCTGTTCCTGCTGCTGGATCTCGTATGCTGCATCGGCTTCAGCCTGCTTGATATCGGATTCGCGCTTAAGTTCAGCCTGTTTGATACGAAGTTCGTTCTGCTTGGAAGCGATCTCGGTCTCAGCCTTAACCTGTGCCTCGTTGGCAAGTCTCTTGGCTTCTGCCTCTGCGATAGCTACGTCCTTGTCGGCCTGAGCTTTTGCGATCGAAGCGTCCTTCTGGATCTGGGACATGTTGTCCTGACCGAGGGCAATGATAAGACCTTTTTCGTCTTCGATCTTCTGGATGTTACAGGATATGATCTCGATACCGAGTGCGTTCATATCCTTCTGTGCCTTTTCCTGAACCTCATCACCGAATTTCTTACGGTCGGTGTTCAACTCTTTTAACTTAACGGTACCGATGATCTCACGCATGTTACCCTGAAGTGAATCGGTAAGTGCTGCGATGATCCTGGGCTCGTCCATGTTAAGGAAGTTCTTCATGGCGATCTTGATGCCTTCGTGATCGGTCTTTACTCTTACCTTTGCGACCGCGTCGATATCTACACCGATGAAGTCAAGTGTGGGCACATAGCCGTTTGTCTTGATGTCGATACTTATCTGTTTAAGTACCAGAGTATCTTTTCTTTCAAAGAAAGGAAGTTTGATGCCCGCGCGTCCTATAAGGATCTTGGGCTCTTTCTTCATACCGGAAATGATGAATGCTTTATCCGGGGGTGCCTTTACATATCCGCTTGCGATGATCACAAGAACAAGTATTATGGCGATTATCACAAGTGCTATAAGCAGTGAGTTAAGTCCCGAAAGACCCGATAATAATAATTTCATATACCCCTCCTTAGTGTGTTGTATTTGAGGCGGCGCCCATTCGCTCACCTGTTGAAACAATGGTAACCCCCGGCAGGCAAAAGGTACACCGCGTGATATGCGAAAATTATACAATAAATCGCCTTCTTTTGCGAGAAAAATCCTTGCGATGATCGTTGAACCGCTTACATTTTAGATCGCGGGCAAAAGAAAATGTCGCGAAGGTCGCATTATTATGATAAACTTTGTGTTAACGGCTAAGGCATAGGGCCACAGTATGTTTAAAAAGGAAAAAAGTTATGGGAAAAAGATCCACAAGAGAAAACAAATCAAGACTTCAGTTAAGCCGTGAGGCCGCGGGACTTACACGCGAAAAAGCATCGGAACTTATGGAATATATCTCCGATGACCGCATAGACAAGATCGAGCGCGGCGTTTTGGAAGCACGCCCCGAAGAGATCGTTACAATGGCAAAATGTTACAACGACGCGGAGCTGTGCAATTACTACTGCTCGCACGAATGCCCCATCGGCCGCAAATACGTGCCCGAGGTAAAGTTAAAAGAGCTTTCCCAGATAACTCTTGAAATGCTGGCAAGTCTCAATGCCATCGAAAAAGAAAAAAACCGCCTCATAGAGATCACCGTGGACGGTATCATAAGCGAAGAAGAAAAGACCGATTTTAACAAGATAAAAGAACAGCTCGATTCCATCTCTCTTTCCGTAAGCGCACTTAAGATGTGGATGGAGAACACGGAAATGTAAAGAAAACCCGCCACATCACCGTGGCGGGTCTTTTGTTATATTTTCTTTTGCTATATTACTTCTTGATCAGTCTGAAGAGCCAGATAAGGAGGCATGCGCCAACTACGGAAATAAGGATCGTTCCGATCCAGCCGGTTGCTCCCACACCGATGAGTTTTCCCAAAAATCCGCCAACAAGTCCGCCGACAAGACCTAAGATGATATTGATTATCAGAGAATGGTTTGTCTTCATGATGATGCCTGCAAGCCATCCCGAAACCGCTCCGATAAGAAGTGCAACAAGAATATTGATCATAAAAGTTCTCCTTTCTGTATAAGAACGGGAAATAACTTTTCCCCGTTACAGTTAAAGTCTAAC
>CACYCC010000256.1 GCA_902772805.1 uncultured Lachnospiraceae bacterium
GTTAAGCGTAAGAAAAAGTCCGAAGCGGCCAGAAAGCGTAAATATAACTAAGAGCATACCCTTGGCGCAAAACGTCAAGGGTTTTGTTTTTCAGGGTATTTGTATGATATATGTTATTGTCGCATTGATAATATTCATTGTATTTTGTATCGTGGTGATCGCATGTGACTCCAACCGCTTTGTGGTAAGGGAATATGCGGTTTCTTCGGATAAGATAAAAGAAGACTGCACACTTATGTTTTTAAGCGATCTTCACGGCAAAAAATACGGCAAAAACAACGAAAAGCTTAAAAAGGCAATAGATTCGTTAAATCCCGACTGTATACTGATCGGCGGCGACATGATGACGGCATATCCGGGCGAAGACTATGATGTGAGTCTTGATCTTACCGCATATATAGTACGGAAATACAAATACGTATATGCCGAAGGAAATCATGAATTTCGTGCAAGGATCAACCCGGAGTTTTATCACGATCTCGATAAAAGGTATCGTGACGATCTTGCAAAAGAAAATGCCCGGATATCGGTCAATGAAAGCGAAGAGATATCCGATGACATAAAAGTATTTTCGCTTTCGATAGATAAGGAGTATTACAGGCGGTTTAAGATATATCCGATGGATGAGGGATATATCGACTCAAAAATCGGTAAACCCGACGGGGAACGTTTCAGTGTTCTTTTGGCCCATAATCCCGATTATTATGAAAAATACTGTGCGTGGGGAGCGGATCTTATCCTTGCGGGCCATGTTCACGGCGGAGTTATCAGGATACCGGGGTATAGAGGGATAGTTTCGCCCATGTGTAAACTGTTTCCCAAATATGACGGCGGAAAGTTCACAAAAGGCGGCAGCACAATGATCGTAAGCAGGGGCCTTGGAATGCACACCATTCCTTTCAGGATGTTCAATCCTGCGGAGATCGTAGTTATAAAGCTATCACCGAAGAATTAGTATAACGCCGGTTCGGGAAAAGAAAACATCGCAATTTTTTAGTTGGAAAGACAAGGTAATGGCATTATCCGTTAAACTTGAAGTATTTGAAGGCCCGCTTGACCTTCTTTTACATCTGATAGAAAAGAATAAAGTTGATATATATGACATTCCTATAGTTGAGATCACCAATCAGTATCTTGATTATATCAGGCAGTTAAAGACCGAAGACATGAATGTCATGAGTGAATTTCTGGTCATGGCAGCCACGCTGGTTGACATAAAATGTCGTATGCTTCTTCCCAAGGAAGTGGATGAAGAGGGTGTTGAAGAAGACCCCAGAGCCGAACTTGTCGAAAAACTGTTACAGTACAAGATGTACAAGTATATGGCATATGAGCTCAAGGATATGCAGACCGATGCCGGTATTACCGTGACAAGAAGCGAAAATCTTCCCGAAGAAGTGCTTAAATACAGGGATCCCATCGATTACGAAAAACTCGTGGGAGAGTTAAATCTTGCAAAGCTTCATGAGATCTTTGAAGCGATGCTTAAAAGAAACGAAGATAAGATCGACCCTATCAGAAGCAATTTCGGCAACCTCGAAAAAGAAGAGGTCGATATGGAGGCGAAAGCCGCTTATATAGAGGATTACGTGACAAAACACAAGAAGTTTTCATTCAGATCCCTTCTTGAAAAGCAGCATTCAAAAGCCGAGATAATCGTTTCCTTCCTGGTAGTGCTTGAACTTATCAAACTCGGCAAGATCTCTGTCAAACAGGAAAAATTAAACGATGATATCATGATCACTTCCAATGAAGTGGCGTAATGTACCGACAGATCCGGGATTTTAGTCGGTGCGGAAGGAAGAATATGACCAAACAGGAGAAAAAAGCGGCATTAGAGGCGATCCTATTCGCAATGGGTGATTCCGTGGAACTTAAAAAGCTTGCGGAGACTATAGAAGAAGAGCCCGATAAGACCGAAAAAATGCTCGATGAACTTATAAAGGAATACAGCGATCCCGCCCGCGGCATAGAGCTGGTAAGACTCGAAAACGCGTATCAGTTTGTGACAAAGGCCAAGTATTACGATACGCTTATAAAGATCGCCAAGACACCGCAGCGTATGAATCTTTCGGATTCCGTTATCGAGACGTTGTCGATAATAGCATACAAGCAGCCTGTCACACGTCTTGAAGTTGAGGCGATCAGAGGCGTAAGCTGCGATCATGCCATCAATAAGCTTTTGGAATACGATCTTATCGAGGAACTCGGAAGAAAGGACGCACCGGGCCGCCCGATACTTTTCGGCACATCCGAACAGTTCCTTAGAAGCTTCGGTGTAAAGAGCCTTAAAGACCTTCCCGAGATGAACACTTTGCAGATCGAAGAATTCAAACAGCAGGCCGAAGAAGAGGTTCAGATGACGCTTAAGATATGATGTGGTAATTATGACTATAAAAACGATTAAAAGAGTCGATTTTTCGGCTCTTTTTTAATGCTCTAAAAGCACTTTTTTTATTGATATCAATACCTTATTTGTGCTATACTATCGGCTGAATGTGAATAAATTCGAATTAATATAATTTTTATGGAGGTAAACCAAATGAGTACTACTTCAAAAGCGGGTCAGAGAATACTTTCCCTGCTCGATGAGAACAGTTTCATTGAGATCGGCGCACTTGTTACCGCAAGAAATACCGATTTTACAACGAAACAGTCCGCTGACGCTTCAGACGGTGTCATCACAGGTTACGGTCTGATCGACGGAAAACTTGTTTATGTATTCAGCCAGGATGCTTCGGTCCTTAACGGAACAGTCGGTGAAATGCATGCCAGAAAAATCGCAAATCTTTATGATCTTGCATTAAAGATGGGAGCTCCAATTATCGGACTTATCGATTCTGCCGGATTAAGACTTGAAGAGTCTACCGATGCACTTTCCGCAATGGCTTCAATTTATGCCAAGCAGTCCGACGCTTCGGGCGTTATCCCTCAGATCGCTGCAGTTTTCGGTAATTGCGGCGGCGGTCTTGCCATTATGGAATCTATGGCAGACTTTACATTTATGGAAGAAAAGAATGCCAAGTTGTTCGTTAATGCACCCAATGCACTTGACGGCAATTACACTGCAAAATGCGATACCGCTTCCGCTTCATTCATGAACGAGGCCGGTGTTGTTTCAGGTATCGGCGAGGAAGGATATGTTCTTTCTTCGATCCGTGAACTCATTTCTATTTTACCTTCCGATAATGACAGCTATGCAGACGAAGATGAAGCAGCCGACGATCTTAACAGATCCGTTGCGGGAATCGAAGGATGTGTAGGTGATACAGCAGTTCTTATTTCCCAGATCGCAGACGATAACAACTTTGTTGAGATAAAGGGTGCTTTTGCAAAGTCTATGGTTACCGGATTTATCCGTCTTAACGGACGTACCGTAGGTGTTGTTGCAAACAGGACCGAGGTTATCGGTGAGGACGGTAAGGTTTCCGAGAAGTTCGATCCCGTTCTTTGTCCTTGCGGATGTGCCAAGGCAACGGATTTCGTTAATTTCTGCGACGCTTTCTCGATCCCGATCCTTACGATCACCAATACAACAGGCTTTAAGGCTACCGTTGAAGCCGAAAAGAAGATGGCCAAGGCAGCTGCAAAGCTTACGTTTGCTTTTGCCAATGCTACCGTTGCAAAGGTTAACGTTATCGTAGGAAAGGCTTACGGAAGCGCATACACCGTTATGAACTCCAAGGCTATCGGATGCGACATCACGATCGCATGGCCCAACGCAGAGATCGGAACAATGGATGCCAAGCTTGCAGCCAAGATCATGTTTGACGGCGAAGCACAGGATGTTATCGATGAAAAAGCAAAAGAGTATGCAGCTCTTCAGAACAACGTAGTAAGCGCAGCAAAGCGCGGCTATGTCGATGAGATCGTAGAGCCCGCCGATACACGTAAGTATGTGATCGGAGCCTTCGAAATGCTCTTTACAAAATATGAGGATCGTCCCGCCAAGAAGCACGGAACGGTATAAAGAAAGGGAAAAGACATATGAAAAAGAAAATAATCGCATTTTTGTGTGTCCTTACCTGTCTTTTGAGTATTGCCGGTTGCGGTAGTGAAAGAACTTATACGGATATTGAAAAAGATCGTATCAATTCATGCATACAGATGAGTAATTCACTTCTTCAGGTCATGCAGTATCTCGGAACAAGAGAAACATTGAGCGATCTTACCGGCAACTACAAGAAACACGAAACAGTAGCTATCCTTCAGAGTCTCACATCACAGGTCTATATGCCTATAAGTGCCGACCTCGGTGTATTTGAAGGAATGCTTACGACCTATGTTCAGGCAAGCGAAGACATGGGCGGGATCGTTTCGGTAGGCGAATGCACAACAGATATTGTAGGTAAAGAAGTAGTAGTTAAGTATGATGTGACAGGTAATGTCGCAAACGGTGAGATTATATTTAAGTATACAAACGACTTAAGAACCGTACTTACGGCAGCTGAGACAAATGCTCATCTTTCGTTCAAGCAGAACATGGCAAAAGCCAAAAAGAGCATGGCCAACGCAGGACTTAACACTTTACTCGGAATGGGAACCGTTTTCTCGGTACTTATTCTTATAAGTCTCATTATTTCAAGCTTTAATCTCTTTAAGCCCAAGAACAAACCTTTGCCGGCCAAAGAAGAAGTTAAGGCTGCCACAGATAATAATGAGATTGTTGAAGATCTTGCGGATGATACGGAACTTGTGGCAGTTATCATGGCAGCCATCAGTGCTTATGAAGGAAACGTATCGACCGACGGTCTTGTAGTAAGAAGCATCAGAAGAGCAAACAGGAGGAACTAAACATGAAAAATTATACAATAACAGTTAACGGTACAGCTTATGATGTAACCGTAGAAGAAAACGGCGCAGCAGCTCCCGTAGCTGCAGCACCCAAGGCAGCTCCCAAGGCAGCTCCCGCTGCAGCACCCAAGGCAGCAGCTCCCGCAGCATCAGGCGCAGCAGGAAGCATTAAGATCGAAGCCGGTGCGGCAGGTAAGATCTTTAAGATCGAAAAGAACGTAGGCGATACCGTTAAGAAGGGTGATACCGTTATCATTCTTGAAGCAATGAAGATGGAAATACCTCAGGTTGCTCCCGCAGACGGAACCGTTGCAAGCATCAACTGTGCAGCAGGCGATCCTGTTGAAGCAGGTACACTTATCGCTACACTTAAGTAATTGACCATTAAAGAATCGGCGATTTGCTAAGCAAATCACCAAAGAGTCGGCGATTTGCCATGCAAATCACCAAAGAACCGGAGGATTTTAAAATGTCTTATATAGCAGATACTTTAGAAAACCTGGTACATCAGACAGCATTTTTCAGTCTTTCCTGGGGCAATTACTTAATGATCGCAATCGCATGCGTATTCTTATACCTTGCGATCGCCAAGGAATTTGAGCCCCTGTTGCTGCTTCCTATAGCTTTCGGTATGTTGCTTGTTAATATCTATCCCGATATTATCGCACCTCCCGGAGCCGACGGATCCGCAGGCGGACTGTTATATTACTTCTATGTACTGGATGAATGGGCAATAATGCCTTCGCTCATATTCATGGGTGTAGGCGCGATGACCGACTTTGGTCCCCTTATTGCCAACCCTAAGAGCTTCTGGCTCGGTGCCGCTGCTCAGTTTGGTATTTTTGCAGCTTATTTCGGAGCTATCGCTCTGGGATTCAACGATAAAGCTGCTGCGGCTATTTCAATCATCGGTGGTGCCGACGGCCCTACTTCGATCTTCCTTGCAGGTAAGCTTGGACAGACCAACTTACTGGGACCGATAGCGGTTGCCGCATATTCGTATATGTCGCTTGTGCCGATCATTCAGCCGCCCATTATGAAACTTCTTACGACCGAAAAGGAAAGAAAGATCAGAATGGCTCAGTTACGTCCCGTATCCAAGCTTGAGAAGATCCTTTTCCCCATCATCGTAACGATCGTTGTATGTATGATACTTCCCACGACCGCTCCCCTTGTAGGTATGCTTATGTTAGGTAACCTCTTCAGCGAGTCGGGTGTTGTAAGACAGCTCAAAGAAACCGCATCAAACGCACTCATGTATATCGTTGTTATCTTACTGGGTACATCGGTAGGTGCTACAACAAGTGCGGAAGCATTCCTTAATCTGTCAACCCTTAAGATCGTAGCGCTCGGACTTATTGCATTTGCATTCGGTACGGCCGCAGGTACGCTGTTCGGTAAGCTTATGTGCCTGCTTACACACGGTAAGGTTAATCCTCTTATCGGTTCCGCAGGTGTTTCGGCTGTTCCCATGGCTGCGAGAGTTTCCCAGAAGGTCGGTGCGGAAGCAGATCCTCAGAACTTCCTGCTGATGCACGCTATGGGCCCCAACGTTGCCGGTGTTATAGGAACGGCTGTCGTTGCAGGTACATTCATGGCCATCTTCGGGGTCTTTTAAGCAACGTATAGCGCGACGAAATAAATGCAACGCATTTATTAGCTGCTGTTGTTTAAATGAAATTTGATCATACATAAACAATTTATAAGGAGAAAATAATATGTCAGAAGTTGTTAAAAAACCCGTCGGCATTATGGAGACAGTTCTTCGTGACGCTCATCAGTCACTTATCGCAACCCGTATGCCTACGGACGTAATGCTTCCTATTTTGGATAAAATTGACAAAGTCGGCTACCATGCGGTTGAATGCTGGGGCGGAGCTACATTCGATGCTTCACTTCGTTTCTTAAAGGAAGATCCCTGGGAGAGACTTCGTAAGATCAGAGACGGTCTTAAAAATACAAAGACTCAGATGCTTTTCAGAGGACAGAACATCTTAGGATATCGTCCTTACGCTGACGACGTTGTATATGCATTCGTTGAGAAGTCTATCGCAAACGGTATCGATGTTATCCGTATCTTTGACTGCCTTAACGATATCAGAAACCTTCAGGCAGCAGTTGATGCTACCAACAAGATCAAGGTTCAGGAAGGCCGCGGTGAATCCCAGATAGCTCTTTCCTATACTCTCGGTGATGCCTATACTCTTGACTATTGGGCAGACATGGCCAGAAAGATAGAAGAGATGGGTGCGGATTCGATCTGTATCAAGGATATGGCAGGTCTTTTAGTTCCTTACAGAGCTGCTGAACTTGTTAAGACGTTAAAAGAAAGCACAAAGCTTCCCATTCAGTTACATACACATTACACTTCCGGTGTTGCTTCAATGACCTATCTTAAGGCTGTAGAGGCAGGTGTTGACGTTATCGACTGTGCTATTTCACCTTTCGCACTCGGTACATCACAGCCCGCTACCGAAGTTATGGTTGAGACATTCAAGGGAACTCCTTACGATACCGGTTATGATCAGAATCTCCTTGCAGAGATTGCCGATTACTTCGCACCCTACAGAGATGAGTGCATTAAGAGCGGCCTCATGAACACCAAGGTTCTCGGTGTTAACATTA
>CACYCC010000257.1 GCA_902772805.1 uncultured Lachnospiraceae bacterium
CATTTCATGTCCCGAAATTTTAAGCGTATAAAAAATCTCGGCGGTCCCCGCGGTATTGTTAAAAAGATAGACTATAAGCGGCGTGAAAAAGAAGCAATGAAGCAGTTCGGTACCAAAAGTTTTCCCGATGAAGCACTGCGAAAGACAGAAGAAGAGACCGTATTTGAATATATGCCTCTGATATCGATACTCGTGCCTCTTTTCAATACCGATGAAAAGATGTTAAGGGAAATGCTGGAATCGGTGTTGTGGCAGACATATAAGAAATGGGAACTCTGCCTTGCCGACGGTTCCGACGATGCACATGCTTATGTGGGCGATGTTGTCAGATCCTACGGCGAAGATCGGTTTAAGTATGTAAAACTTACAAAAAACGAAGGCATTTCCGGTAATACCAATGAATGTCTCAAACTTGCGACGGGAGAATATATCGGTCTTTTCGATCATGACGATATCCTGCATCCCGAAGCGTTGTACCTTTATGTAAAGGCTATCAACGAACAGCAGGCGGATTATCTTTACTGTGATGAAACGACATTTAAGAGCGGCAATATCGACCATATGCTTACCATGCATTTTAAACCCGATTATGCCGTAGATAATTTAAGAGCCAATAATTACATATGTCATTTTAGCGTATTTAAGCGCACTTTACTGGAAGGAACGGAATTATTCAGGACCAAATTTGACGGAAGTCAGGATCATGATATGATACTGCGTCTTACCGACAGAGCGGAACATATCGTGCATGTGCCGAGGCTTTTATATTACTGGAGATGCCACTCGGGATCTGTCGCTTCCAATATTTCGGCCAAGGAGTATGCCATTGCGGCCGCAAAAGGTGCCGTTGCCGATCATTTAAGAAGCCATGGATTTACCGATTTTAAGATCACCGGCACAAGAGCTTTTGAAACGATCTTTAAGATAAGATATAAGATAAACGGTACACCGCTTATATCGATAGTGATACCCAACAAGGATCATGTCGCCGATCTTGAAAGATGTGTCAATTCGATACTTGAGAGATCGACATATACCAACTATGAGATAATAGTTGTCGAGAACAATTCAACCGAACCGGGGACTTTTGAATTTTACGAGGATCTTAAGAAACTTTCGGATAAGATCCGGGTAGTTAAGTTTGAAGGTGCGTTCAATTATTCGCTTGTAAACAATTTCGGCGTAGGTTTTGCGACCGGCGAATATGTTCTTTTGCTGAATAATGATACCGAAGTTATAACCGTAAACTGGCTCGAAGAACTGTTGATGTACGCTCAGCGAGAGGATGTGGGGGCTGTCGGAGCCAAGCTTTATTATCCGGACAAGACCATACAGCATGCTGGCGTGGTCATCGGGCTCGGAGCACATCGCACGGCAGGTCATACGCATTACAAACAGTCGCGTGACAATTTAGGATATATGGGCAGGCTGTGCTATACTCAGGATGTGACTGCGGTCACAGGTGCATGTCTGATGGTTAAAAAGAAACTGTGGGACGAACTCGGAGGTCTTTCGCCTGAGTTTGAGGTTTCTTTGAATGATGTGGATTTTTGTCTCAGATTGAGAGAAAAGGGCTATCTTAACGTATTTACGCCGTTTGCGGAACTTTATCATTATGAATCGATCTCACGCGGACTTGACGATAAGGGAGCCAATTTTGAGCGCTACAACAAGGAATCGGAGCTTTTCCGCACAAAATGGGCGGAAGTACTTAAAAAGGGAGATCCTTACTACAATCCGAATTTCTCATTGGACAGAAGCGATTTTTCGCTTAAAATAAATAGTTAAGGCAGGCATATTTCTGTTACGGATATGTCTTTAAAAAGATCGGAGGTTTTGTTATGAACGATGTAAAAAAAGAATACTCATTCTGGCTTGAAGATTCTTACTTTGACGATGCCACCAAGGCGGAACTTAAGGCCATCGAAAATGATGAGAACGAGATCAACGAGAGGTTTTACAAAAATCTTGCTTTCGGTACCGGCGGATTAAGAGGTATCATCGGTGCCGGAACCAACAGAATGAACATATATACCGTCAGAAAGGCGACCCAGGGACTTGCCAATTACATCATCAAACAGGGCGGCCGGGACAAGGGCGTTGCGATTGCATACGATTCCCGCAGAATGTCTCCCGAATTTGCCGATGAAGCGGCACTTTGCCTCAATGCAAACGGCATCAAGGCATATGTTTTCGATGCACTTCGCCCGACACCGGAGCTTTCTTTTGCCGTACGTACCAAGAAGTGTATAGCGGGTATCGTGGTAACCGCAAGTCACAATCCTCCCGAATACAACGGATACAAAGTTTACTGGGAAGACGGTGCACAGGTTACTTCTCCCAAGGATACGGACATCATAACTGAAGTCAACAATGTAACGGATTATCATACCGTTAAGACGATGGACAAAGAAAAAGCAATCGCCGAAGGTCTTTATATCGTGATCGGAAGTGAGGTCGACGACCTTTACATGGCGGAGCTTAAAAAACAGATCATACATCCCGAGATCATAAAAGCGGTTGCCAAGGATATAAAGATCGTATATTCGCCCTTCCACGGTACGGGAAATGTGCCCGTAAGACGTATACTCAAAGAACTCGGATTTGAAAACGTATACGTTGTTCCCGAACAGGAACTTCCCGATCCCGATTTTACAACACTTGATTATCCCAATCCCGAAGATCCCAAGGCATTTACGCTTGCGCTTAAACTTGCACGTGAAAAGGGTGCCGATGTCGTGCTGGCAACCGATCCCGATGCCGACAGACTCGGAATTTATGCATATGATACGCATTCGGGCGAATACGTTCCGTTTACCGGAAATATGTCGGGTATGCTGATCGCAGAATATATCCTGCGTGAACGCACCAAGACAGGTACCATGCCTTCGAATCCCGCGCTTGTAAAGACGATAGTTACCACAAACCTTGCGGACCCTATTACCGAAAAATACGGTGTAAAACTTATAGAAGTTCTTACCGGATTTAAGTATATCGGTGAGCAGATCAAGTGGTTTGAAGAAAAGGGCACCAACAATTATGTATTCGGTCTCGAGGAAAGTTACGGATGTCTTGCCGGCACTCATGCAAGAGACAAGGATGCGGTTGTGGCGGTTATGTGCCTTTGCGAAGTTGCCGCATGGTGCAAATACAACAACATAACCTTATGGGACCAGATGCTCAATATATACAAAGAGTTCGGATATTACAAAGAAGACCTTTATACCATTACTCTTAAGGGAATGGACGGTTCCGAAAAGATTGCGGAAATGATGAAGAAACTTCGTGAGAATCCTCCCAAAAACTTCGGTGATCTTAAAGTGCTTAAGTTCAGGGATTATTCAAACGATACACTTACCGATCTTGCGACCGGAAACGTTACATCTACCGGACTTCCCAAGTCGGATGTACTTTACTTCGATCTTGAAAACGATTCATGGTGCTGCGCACGTCCTTCGGGAACTGAGCCCAAGATCAAGTTCTATATGGGCGTAAAGGGCAATTCTCTTGAGGATGCCAAGGCAAAGGTTGACAAACTTACACAGGACTTAAAAGCCGTACTGTAAAGATATGGGTAATTTCGCCAAAACGCTCGCTTATTTAAAGCGAAACGGAATTAAATATACTTATTATGCAGCAAAGGAACGTCTTTTGGATTCAAAAGGCGTTCCTTATGATTTTAAAAAAATAAGTGAAGAAGAGGCTGCAAGAGAGTGTGCTGAGTCACAGGGCGGGACGCTTAAGATCAGTGTGATCGTGCCTGTTTACGAAACACGCGATGTATTTTTAAAAGGAATGATCGAATCGGTGATCGCGCAGACGTATCCCAACTGGGAACTTATACTTGCGGATGCTTCGGTCAGTGACGGTCCCCGGACAGTCATAAGCGGATTTTCCGATGACCGTATAAAATACATATATTTAAGTGAAAACAAAGGAATATCTTCAAATTCAAACGAAGCCTTAAAACATGCGACGGGAGAGTATATCGCATTGCTCGATCATGACGATCTGTTAACTCCCGATGCACTCTTTGAGGTGACGCACGCAATTCACAACAGGCGTGAAAACGGCATAAATACTGCATTTTTGTATTCGGATGAAGATAAGTGCAATTCGGATGAAAGCCTGTTTTACGAACCAAATATTAAACCTGAATTTAATTTAGACTATCTTTTCTCTAATAATTATATATGCCATCTCTCGGTTTTTGAAGCCGGACTTATAAAGGAAGCGGGCTTCAGATCCGAATATGACGGCGCCCAGGACCATGACATCATACTTCGTACCGCAGGTAAGCTTGCGCTTGAAGGCCGGACAGACCGGATATGCCATATTCCGAAGGTGCTTTATCATTGGAGATGTCACGATGAATCAACAGCGGCGAATCCTGCCAGTAAGGAATATGCATATGAAGCCGGAAGGCGTGCCGTTGCCGATTTTACCGGAGTTTCGGTATCGCATTCGCTTCATAAAGGTTTTTACCATGCGGATTACGGCAATGAACTGTTTTTGAAGCGTCAGGATATTGCAGCGATAGGCGGCTTTAATACCCGCGGCAATAAAATAACGGGGGGAGTCTATGATTCTCCTCAAAATGTTTTCTGTAAAAACATGAATAAATATTTCTCCGGCAAGCTTCACAGGGCTCATTGCACAATGGATGTATATGCACTGGATCTACTGTTTCTTATCCCTTCGCCGGGGGTTCGTGACATATATGAAGAGTCGCTTTATAACTGCATTAAGGAGCTTTCCGAGTCTAAAGTTAAAGATAAGGGGATACACGACGGGATCGTTCAAAAATGGAGTTTTAATTTCGCCGAAAAGGCATTAAATCGTGGGTTACGACTGCTGTTTGATCCTGAATTTAACAGATCATTCTCATACGGATATCCGGACAGTGGCGACAAACTGCCGGTAAGCGTTGTTATTCCCAATTATAACGGAAAAGAATACTTAAAACCTTGTATAGAAAGTATATTGGCTTCTGATCGTAAACCCGATGAGATAATAGTGGTTGACAATGCTTCCACCGACCAAAGTCTCGATACCATCGCTGAATATTCGGATCTGGTCAGGATAATAAGACATGATGACAATCTTGGATTTACCGGAGCGGTGAATCACGGGATCGTTGCTTCACGAAATCCGTACATTTATCTTCTTAACAATGATACGCGGGTGGAACCCGATACTATCGGGAATCTTGTAAAAGCGATGGATTCCGATGAAAAACTCTTTTCTCTCGGATCGCTTATGCTTTCCATGGACGATCCGGATATAATTGATAACGCGGGTGATTATTATAATCTCTTAGGATACGCAAGAGC
>CACYCC010000258.1 GCA_902772805.1 uncultured Lachnospiraceae bacterium
ATAAACATTTCCTTGGCATTCCTGTCAAGATTGTCATATGAAGACTTAAGCGTATCACCGTCGCCTTCAGTTACAAGGCGTTGTGCGATTATATCTCCTTTATCAAGTCCTACGCTTATGTAATGAAGCGTTACCCCTCTCGGAGTACCCTCAACAATGCTCCAGAGATTCGGGTCCGCTCCCCTGTTATAGGGAAGATAGGCATTGTGAATGTTTACGACATTACCGCCAAGAGCATCTATAAGCTCATCCGTTAAGATATATCTGTATGTATAACTGACAGCAAGGTCAAATTTACCGGACAAGGCAAATTCAGGGGTCAGCCTCTCTTTAAACGGCACAACCTCATGCCCCATGGCTTTTATGGATTCGCCAAGTTCCACGGCGCAATCGTTGTTGTAAAGAAACAATATCTTCATAACAGATCCTCTGTGATCGGTTCGCCGCGTTTTATCGCTCTCTTGGCGGGCTTTCCCTCAAGATCTTTAAAGTATTTGGGTGCGATCCCGTATCCCGGCCTTATCGAGCGGACATTTTCTGCCGTGATGATTTCACCCTTTTCAATATCTTTGACGGCAAAGAGACTTCTTCTGAAAACGGTCGATGACTTTTCTTTTTCCGTAAGTACATAGTCGGGACCGCCCGCGATGATCTTGGCGTTTCTCACGTCTCTTACCATATTCGCAAAGTCTCCGACCTCCATGCTGAATTCGGAGTCCGCAGTCTTGATATCATGCGAAAGACAGAAGTGCTTTTCGATCACTACGGCGCCGAGACCTATACCCACTACGGCGGCAAGGCTTCCTTCGGAGTGATCGGAAAGCCCGACGGGCACATTAAAACGAGCTTTCATATCGGGAATGTTCATCAAGTGCATATCTTCCCAGTTTGCGGGGTATTCGCTGCAACATTTAAGAAGTACCACATCCCTGTTTCCCGCGCGGTAACACGCATCGAGCGCATCCTGAATTTCCCCGGGCGTTCCCATTCCGCAGGAAATGATCATGGGTTTATGCTTGGAAGCCGCATACTCTATAAGTCCCACGTCCGGAAGCTCAAAACTTGCTATCTTGTATGCCTCACAGCCGAGTTCGTCAAGAAAATCAACCGCCGAATTATCAAACGGGGTCGACAGAAAATCGATCCCGACTCTGTCGCATTCGTCCTTTATCGCTTTGTGCCATTCCCACGGAGTATTTGCGTCCCCGTAGAGATCGTACAATTTGTATCCGTCCCAAAGACCGCCCTTTATCTTAAAATATTCGTTGTCGCAGTCAATAGTAAGCGTATCGGCCGTATAGGTCTGTATCTTTAAGCAGTCCGCTCCGGCTTCCCGTGCCTTCCTGACAAGTTCAAGCGCATAGTCAAGATTTCCCGCATGATTTGCGCTCATCTCGGCGATCACATAGACTTCATTGTTATTTATCTTATTAAAGAGATTAAACATTACCGCTGTTCCTCAATAATTCGTATTTCATCTCCGCTATCTGCCAGTCGGAATAGGTATCGATATCCTGAACTTCCTCTTCGGGCAGTACATAAGGGATCGTTTTGGATGTGACCAGCGTAAACTCCCTTAAGAACGGCTCTGTCCTTTCGATGTAGAACTGTCCGCAATCGTGATAGATAGGCTCAAGATCCTGGCTTCTGGTCTGGGCGAATTCGGGATTTACCCACTCCATCAGACCGTCTCTTATCACAACACCTCTCTGCGGGGCAAAAGAAAACTTTACGACAGGCACCAGTGAATAGGCATCGGATTCTTTTAACCTGTTTACCGCATCCCACAGTCTTACGGCGGTAACAAAAGGAGCCGTCGGATAAAGACATGCGAATATGTCAAAATCCTTGCCGATCTCACGGTATGACTCGATAACGTCCTTGCATACGTCACGTGTTACCGCAAAATCATTGGCATTTTCCGAACTTCTCTTAAAAGGCACTTTCGCACCGTACTCAAGTGCGATATTCGCTATCTCTTCGCTGTCCGTCGACACCATTACCTCATCAAAGGCATGACTTGCAAGAGCTGCCTTAATGCTGTAGGCGATTATGGGCTTTCCGAGAAAGTCTTTGATGTTTTTGCCCGGGATGCGCTTCGATCCGCCCCGTGCGGTTATGATACACAATGTTTTCATGTCTCTTTCCCCCACATCGTAAACTTGATCCGGTTATCCGGTTATATCTTTATAGATCTTTATAAGCGTCTTTAAATTCTCTTCTCTGTCATGATCTTTACGGGCGCGCTCTGAGGCTTTTTCGCCGAGTGCCTTTAATTCATCCGGAGACTTTTCAAACATCTCTTCTATCGCGTTTTCAAGTGCCTCGATATTGCCGCCTTCGTAAAGGATACCTTCTTGGCCGTCCTTTATGATATCGGGTATACCGCCGACATTTGCCGCAACGCACGGGATCCCGAGTAACATTGCTTCACCGAGTGAGTTCGGTGAATTCTCAAGCGTGGAAGGACACAAAAACATTCCCGCAGAGAGATATTCCCGCTTCATATCGTCGATGGTAAGTTTACCGAGATATGTTATATCGGGAGTGATCCCGGTTTCTTTCTGTATCATCTTTTCAAGCCCTAAGAGATATTTCCCGTAACCCGAAAGTTTAAGCTTTTCCTTTAAAGTCTTATGAGATGTGATCGAATCCCCCGCAACCCTTATCCTGATATCGGGATACTTCGAAATGAGTTTGGGCAGAGCCTTTAAAACATAATGCATGCCCTTTATCGGGTAATTGGCCTGACACATGAATATGGTATGGGCTTTGCTCTTTTCATATTCCCATACACCTTCATAAAACTCGCTTCTTAAGCTCTCGTTCATGAAATGATATTTCGCCCTTTTGGCCCATTTTTCGGTATAAGCTCTGTCAAACGTAGTCCTTCCCGTGATATGTCCTGCCGACATAAGAGCAATGATCTCATTTTGTGAACGGATCGAAAATTTAAGCTTCTGGGCTTCTAAGCCGTCATACTTTACTATGTCCCTGAATGTGTTGCGTCGCACGATCCCGGGATCGATACCGTCAAGATAATGATCGGCAAGTTCACCCATAACACCCTGCATACCGATAAGTACTCGGTCGGAAGAAAAGGAAAGGTTTTCACCGTATTTCCTTATGCACTCACAGACCGCGCGGGTATGCGGAAATTCAGTTCCGAATATATGTATCATATCGGGACGGTAATCTCTGATGATCGCCACAAACGTCTTTTCAAGCGTTTCTTCGTATATTTCGGGTTTTTCGTTTTCGTGAAAACCGTAAAGATCGATGCCGTCTATTGATTCTATGATCCCCTCGGGATATAGTTTTGAAACAGGTGATGCAATGGCAAGCGTGATACCTTCGCGTTCTTTTATACCGCGAAGTGCGTCAAGCATTCCCGAAACCCAGCCTTCTTTTTGATTGTCGATAAGTCCGAGTTTTTCTGAAAAAACCGACGGTATTAAGTTTGTTACCCACAAAACTCTCATCTCGATACCGCCCTCTTGATCTTCTCGTATGCGCCGCCGAAAAGCCTGCTTTTGGCAAGCACGGCACGAAGTTTCTGCATGGTAAGTATGAGTCTTATCCTGCAAAGAACCCTTGTTTTAAGCGGAATGTATTTCCTTACGATTTCCTCGTGTTCGGCCTTGTCGCGATCACGGTTCTTTTTGTTTTCCGAAAAACCGCCACCCTCGTACACACAGATAGGCATGTCAAGATATATGAATTCGGCCTTTTTGTTAAAGAAACAGTCAAGGAACATGTCATAATCCGCCCTTATACGGTAGGATGTATCATATTCTCTCGATCTTATAAGTCCCGCGGAATAAAGAGTAGCCTGATGGCAGGGTATGTTGTTGTAACACCCCACGGGAGTGATCTTGGCTTTGGTCTTTACAAGCGTGTTCGCAAGAAGCGAGAACGTATCGCCGTATGCGATGTATTCGCCTTTCATAGCAAGAGATGTCAGCTTTTCACTGACTTTTTCAAGTACATCCGCACCCGCAAACGTATCGCCCGCATTCAAAAAGAGCACGACATCTCCGAGTATCTCTTTTGCGGCGATATTCATGGCATCGTAAATACCTTTGTCGTCGCCGTAGATCACGCGGAATCTGAAGTCCGAAGGCACATATTTTACGGAGCCGTCCGTAGAGCCTCCGTCCTTGATGATAACCTCATAATTTTTATAAGTCTGTTCTTTGATGCTGTCCATCGTGCGGGCAAGAGCCTCGCCCGGATTTAAGCATACCGTAATGATCGTAAATTTCATCTTGCAAAAAACCAGTTCCTGTAAGGTAATATTCTGATCTCCACCGAATCAAGCGTACTTAAGTAAAAAGCAAAGAAAACGATGTAAAACAGTGCAATGACTATCGCAAAGAAAATGCGCGTTCTTTTGTCCTTAATACCTTTAATGACCGAAGGGATCAGGAAAATATTGGAAGCGCTTAAGTAATAACCGATCCTCGTGGTCTCGGGAAGATACCAAAGACACGAGAATACGATCAAAGCGCCGATATTTAAGTTAAAGTAAAAGCGGTTTACGACATTGTCCTTTATGCACTGTCTGTAAAAGATCAGCGTAAACACGAGCACTGCTGCCGCCTTTAATATGTTCACATACGAAATGTCGTAATCGTCGAGATACGAGCCTTCATAGTAGGGGTAGATCACAAATACGAGTTTGCGGACCGGCTCCCTTAACAGTATGAGCAGCGCCGAAAATATGACTGCAAGCGGGATATCACGCTTTTTAAAATTTACCTTTGCAAGATAGTAAAGCGGTATCACTATGAGCACGGTCATATGTATCGTGGCCGCACAAACGATCAGTGCTATGAACTGAAGGTGCTTGTCGTTTATCACAAGTTTGAGCGAATAGAGCGCTACCGCAAAAACAAGATAATAGCGGACCGTGTTAAGGCTCGAAAAATAAAAACCGTTCGTCAGCAGCAAAAATGCGCTTGCCGCAAACCATTCGCTCTCATCGTAAAGGGCTTTGACAAAAAAGTAGACCGTGATGAGCGAGAATACAAAGAAGATCGGCATATAGTTGTCGTATCCCGCAAACCACTGCACGATCTTTACGATCAGGTTGAACCCGATCTCGCTCGATACGACCAGGGAATTTGCTATACGCTCGAAATTGTCCCTGTATACCCAGAAATCGTTGCCGACCGCGATCCTGGTGCCGGAAATGAAGGTAAGGATAAAAAATATCCCGAACGCCGCGGTCCTGTTAAGCATTTCCTGTCTTTTGGACCGGGAAACCGCCTCACCCCTGCCGGCATATATTGAATTTTCCCTGACAAGCAGTCCGAGCCCCACGCACGCGAGGGCGGTCAAAATGTAATAAACCATATCACTCAGTCATCAAAATACGATCGGTCTTTTCACTTCACATGCATAAACAGTGAAGAAAGTGTCGTTTTCCCGTAATAGGCCTTTATGATCTTTTCGTCAAGTCCGGTAAAAGAAACCGATGTGACATTCGCGTTCTTTTTCTTAAGTTCATCAAGTACACGTTCTATTGCCCTGCCGTTTCGGTTGCCGGCTTTTATGCTAAGAGCGACGTCACCGCTTATATCACCGATCGCGGGAACATCGTCTTCTATCTTTATCACATTGCCGCCCGCGGGAACTTCATCCGAAACGGGAATACCGGTCGCGCGTTCAAACAATGCGGGAATGTATACACTGTCATCAAGCAGTATCCATATCCAAAGACCGAGGCAGGATACAAACAAACCCGCTATGGCACCAAGCACAAAGACCTGTGGGATGTTTTTGTATACAAAGTATTTGACCGGTGCGCTCTGATCGATGATCTCGGCGCTCTCGATCTCGGGTATCTCACCGATAAGCTTAAGTATCGTTGAATTTACGGCCCCGGCGATCTTTCCCGTAAGTTCGGGATCGTGAGTCGTTACCGCAAAGAACACCACTCTTTCGTCGGCTTCAACATTTGCGTCAAGATAACCCTTAAGCTCTTCGCTGCTTTCCGAAAGTCCCGCGTCGTTATGCAGGATATCCATATATTTATCCGAAGTTATCCACTGTTTCCATGTGTAGAAGTTGATATAGTCATATATCTTCCCCGACGAATCCTCGCCGTATTTTACATGGACCGTGAGTTCGCTTCTGTAATCAAAGTTTCCGATAACGGTCTTTGAAAGAGTATAGGGTATGCCAAACAACAGCGCTCCTATCAATGTTACGAGCACTATCGTCTTCCATCTCTTCAAAAAAAGGATCGTAAACAGTTTGTTGTCAAAATCGTTTTGCATATCGTTATCCCATGATCAGGGTAAAACCCTTATTCGTCTTCTTTGATGCCTTCCGAAGCATCTTTTAAAAGCGCCGTGACCTGTTCGTCTTTGACACCTTCCGTTGCATCGGGTGTAAAAAGAACTCTTAATGTCATGAACATAAGCTTGATATCAAGCCATACGCTGTAATGTTCTATATAGAAAAGATCGAGCTTAAGCTTATCGTAGGGGGTAGTGTTGTATTTGCCGTAAACCTGGGCATATCCCGCAAGTCCCGCCTTCACCTTCATCCTGTATGCAAACTCGGGCATGGCTTCCATATACTTTTCGATGATCTCAGGTCTTTCGGGACGGGGTCCTATAAATGACATATCGCCTTTTAAGATGTTGAAAAGCTGGGGAAGTTCATCGAGTCTCACGCGTCTTATGAACCGTCCGATCGGTGTGATGCGGTCATCGTTCTTTTGCGCAAGACGCGCAACTCCGTCCTTTTCGGCATCAAGGCGCATGGAACGGAATTTAAGTATCTTGAACTGCCTGGCGTTTATAGTACACCTCGTCTGTTTGTAAAGGACCGGTCCGCCGTCGCCGCATTTTACTAAGATCGCGGTGATCAGCATAAACGGTGAAGTAAGCACGATAAGTATGAGCGAACATACTATGTCGATCAGCCGCTTTAAGAAACGCTGGTCGATCTTCATGTTGTATTCCCTTGTAAGAAGTAACGGTGAATCAAAGATATGAAGCTGCTCGGCTCCGGAGAGTATTACGTCCGATATCTTGGGCATGATGTAAACACGGATGCTCTTGCCGTAACAGTTTTTAAGAAGAATGTTTCTCTCCTCGGTATTTACATCCCACAAAATAACACCGTCATAACCGTTTACCGCCTCTTCCATAATTGTTTCAAAGCCGGCTGAAGCGTTCATCTTTTTGGCGATGATAAATTTATCTTTCCTGGATGAAAGTTTCTTCACGATACTGTCGATCGGTCTGTCACCGTGTACCAGCAGTATCTTGCGGGGCGGGAATATCTTTTTGTATACCAGATTTGAAATGACCGTCCACAATGAAGCCCATATGATCTGAAGGATCGTCATGGGTGTGTAATAAACTATGTTCATGGGCTGGTAACACATGAGCGAGAGCATGCCCCACATTAGCGCATTTGCAATGACGGATGCCATGACCTGCGAGAGTATAAGATCGACATTTCTCTGATATCCGATCTTTAATGAACCGAATATATGGGAGAAGGCGAAAATAACTGCCGAATACAGTAACACAAACAGAATGTGTCCGTAAAAGTACAGCGGTTTTAAAAACCATGTGCTGTAAAAAGAAAGATAACAGAACGCAAATATCGCCACCTGCCCGGCAATGTTTACCAGTGCAAGCAGCAGCTGAACTATTCGCTTAAAAGACTCTACTTTTTTCAAAACCTACTCCTGAAAGTTATTATTTGTTCTTTACGATCCTGCGCCATGTTGCCAGGACAGCCCACAGGCAAAAATGCCATGAAGCCGCAAACACGTTAAGACCGGCTACTTTTCTTAACAGATTCCATATGCGCCTTAACGCCTCGATCTTATTGGCCGACAAGGTTCCCGATACGCGCCTGTATCTTACAAGATTTTCATCAAGTCCGTGAGCGGTATAGCCGGCCTTAAGTATATTCCACCAGGTGGCAGTATCTTCACTTTTGATGTGCGGCATCGTGATAAGATCGTCTGTCACTATATTTCTGTCTATCATAACGGTCGATGTAAAGATGATCGTTTGGTGAAGTGCCTTTTTATAGGGAAGTATCTTCGGAACATGCACCACCGATCCGTTACCGACTCCGTCACTGTTTGCAAATTCATATGCTGTAAACACAAAACCCGCATTGTTGTCTTTAAGATATGCAAGTTGGTGCTCAAGTTTTTCTTTTTCCCACAGATCGTCCGCATCAAGGAATGCGATATATCTGCCTTCGGCTTCTTTGAGTCCCCTGTTTCTGGCGGCGTATGCCCCCTTATTTTCAGGCTGCTTTATAAGCCGTATGCGCGGATCTGTGAAACTATCTATGATCTCACATGATGAGTCGGAAGAACAGTCATCGATCAACAACAGTTCCCAGTCACTGTATGTCTGTGCAAGCACGGACTCGACGGTTTCCCTTATGTATTTCGCGGCATTGTAAACCGGTACGATTATCGAGATAATATCAGTCATCTTTCCTCATGATCAAAAATCTTCCGGATTCCTCGGTATGGTCAAAGCCTCTTTGTTCTATCGCTTTCTTTATCTTGTCAGACACCGTATCGATCGGGATCATAACCACATCGACCTTGTCAAGTTCTCTGTTGTCTTCGATCTTCGGTACAAAAAGCGATTCCACATATTCGTCGGAATAGGTTTCCAAAACGTCCATCATGCCGTAGAGTTCATAGACGCCTTCGGAGTACGGTTCGTAGTTTGTGCCGCGAAGCATATTGTTGTACATGTCCCGGCCGTATATCGGAAATATCGAAGCATCCTGCCTTCTTGCATCGTCAAGCACGCTCTCGGGAGCCCACAAAACGGTCTCGCCCCGTTCACTTTTGACAACCGAAATGTCCGTCCGGTGCCATTCCCATATAAAATCCGCGTCCTTAAAAGGAGTAAAGGAACAGCATGCCAATATCACAAGCATCATCGACACTGCGAAAGATTTTTTGGAACCTACAAATTCGTATGCATCGACCATTGTGGTGCTGATTATCGCCGTCCCCGACAAAAATGCGATCAATGAGGTCTTATGGTTGCTTCTTAACCGCACTATCCACCAGATCAGCGAAACAAGGTAGAGTATCAAAAGTTTCCCCGCATATTTCATAAGTCCGAAATTGACATTAATGTCACGGATCTCGAAAAACAGCCTGTCAAGCTTTATAAGTCCGGTCAGAGGGATCAGGAAAAGTCCTCCGAGCAGGTATTTCTTTTGCAAAAGAACAAGCACGATAGCCGGGATCAGAACTCCGTACCCCCATGCATATCCCGAATAGCCCTGCATAAGAAGCGGCTGTCCCACGGTGATCGGGATCGCATTTGCAGGAAGGTAGGTTCCCGCCAGTAACAGGAAGAGATGAAATATCATAAAGAGATTTCTGTGTTTGTCCTTTACAAGATATGCGGATATTTCCCACATTATCACAAGGTTTGAAATGTATGATGCTATCGGTGCGGCAATGTCGGTTATAAAATTAATGTCTGTACCGAATATGCTGCACAGGCATGCATAAAACATCGGAACGATCTCGATCTTGTTAAAGATCGGAAGACCGGCCTCCATTTTTATGCCCAAAAGTGAGGAATACTCGTAAATCTTTCCCGTGTAAAGCGTTGTATTGACGGTTTCGATCGTAATGTCGTTTATATATGAGCGTTTAAACAAACATACGGAAACGACTCCCAGAATAAGCGCCGGAACGATCCACGGGAGCATATGCACGTCAAATTTAACGAATTTAACATAGCCCTTATAAAAGGCATACAAAAATACCGGAAGAGATCCTCCCGTAACCGCGGTGATCACCACGCCGAATACCCGGCAAAGATCGCTTAAACTTCCGTGAAGCTTAAGTTCTATCAAAAGGGACGCATAAAAGAACGCAAAAACAGCGAGACTTCCGAAAACCCATCTGGCAGGCCCGCGTAAGCCCCTGTCCCCCATTATCACCGTAAGTGCGGTTCCCAATATATACGGCACACATATCGCCAGTGCAAGCATTAAAACGATCATAAACGCTCCCTGACAATGTATATAGGTCTTTCCTTGACCTCAACATAAACTTTGGAAAGATACTGTCCCAGTATCCCGACGCAGAAAAGCTGTATCCCGCCCATAAAGATGATGATACAGGCCATTGAAGGCCATCCGCTCGTGGGATCTCCGAAAACAAGCGTCTTTACGATAATGAAGATGATCGCAAAAAAAGCTATGATCGTAAACACTATTCCCAGAACGCTCGCCATGGCAAGAGGGGCGGTTGAAAAGCCCATGATACCTTCAAGGGAATATTTAAACAATCCCCAGAATGACCACTTCGTCTCGCCTTTGCGTCTTTCCACATTTTCAAATTCAAGCCATTTAGTCTTAAAACCTACCCAGCCGAATATCCCCTTCGAAAAGCGGTTGTATTCACGCATGGATACGATCGCATCAACCATCGACCTTGACATAAGCCTGTAATCCCTTGCACCGTCCACGATGTCGGTCTTGGATATCTTTCTCATGATACGGTAAAAAAGCCTTGCAAACATCGATCTTATAACGGGCTCCCCTTTTCTCGAAACTCTTCTGGTGGCTACGCAGTCATATCCGTTATCGAGTATTTCATCAAACATCTGCGGAAGAAGTGACGGAGGATCCTGAAGATCCGCATCCATCAGTGCCACGTAATCACCTTTTGCGTTTTCAAGTCCCGCAAAAATACCGGCTTCTTTGCCGAAATTCCTTGAAAAGGAAATGAGATGAACTCTTGAATCTCGGGCTGCCAGTTCCTTGACTTTATCGGGAGTACCGTCTTTGGAGCCGTCATCGATATAGAGTATCTCGGTCTCAATTTCACGGGATCTTAGATACTCTTCGTTTTTCATTATTTCGTTGTAGATATCCTCTACGTTCTCAACTTCGTTGTAGCAGGGTATTACGGCTGTAAACAGCATATTACTCTCCGTTCCGTGCCCGGGTAATGGCAGGCACCTTATTCGTACAACCGTAACCTCAAAAATATCTCGGTTACGACGGAATTCCTACATTCTTGCGCTTGAATAATTATCCTTAAACCAGTCATAAGAAAGCTTAATGCCTTCCAAAAGTTCGACTTTATGCCTCCATCCGAGACCGTGAAGTTTGGTAACATCGGTAAGTTTACGGGGTGTTCCGTCGGGCATATCGGAATTCCACACTATATCTCCGGTATAGCCTACGGTTTCTTTTACCGCCTCGGCAAGTTCCTTTATGGAAACCTCAACTCCGGTTCCGATATTTACATGCTGCTCGCCCGAATAGTTTTCAAGCAGGAACACACATGCATCCGCCATGTCATCGACATACAAAAATTCACGAAGCGGAGTGCCCGTGCCCCACAGTTCAACAGTAGGTGCATTGTTTACCTTGGCTTCATGAAATTTTCTGATCATCGCGGGCATTACATGGGAACCGCTTAAATCGTAATTGTCATGGGGTCCGTAAAGATTGGTCGGCATACAGCTTATGTAGTCGTCGCCGTACTGACGCTTGTAGAATTTGCACATCTCAAGGCCCGAGATCTTGGCGATCGCATATGCCTCGTTGGTGGTCTCCAAAGGTCCCGTAAGAAGCGCGTCTTCGGGAATGGGCTGAGGTGCCATTCTGGGATAAATGCACGTACTTCCCAGGAAAAGAAGCTTTTTGACGTTATGTGTATGTGCGGCATGAATTACATTGCACTGGATCTGCATGTTTTCATAGGCAAATTCGGCGGGAGTTGTGTTGTTGGCGTTGATGCCTCCGACCTTGGCAGCCGCAAGTACCACAACATCGGGCTTTTCGGCATCAAAAAACGCATTTACGCCTGCCTGATCCTTAAGGTCAAGCTCTTTGTGAGTCCTGGTAACGATATTATTGTAGCCCTTGGACTCAAGATTTCTTACTATGGCACTTCCCACAAGTCCTCTGTGGCCTGCCACAAATATCTTATCTGTTTTTAAGATCTTATATTCCATTTCGCAATTCATCCGGATCTTTCAGGTCCGGTCCTTTCCGTGATCAGATCTTTACGCCTGCATCTTTGAGGTCCGACTCGACCATCATTTTTACAAGGCCTTCAAAAGAAACCTCTCTCTTCCATCCAAGCGTATTCTCTGCCTTGGTGCAGTCACCCCACAGAAGATCGACTTCAGCGGGTCTGAAGAACCTGGGATCTACGTCTGCCATCAGTTTTCCTGTAGCGGCATCATATGCTTTTTCGTCGACACCCGTTCCCTCGAAACGTAAGGTTATGCCCGCTGCCTTGAAGGCAAGTGTCAAGAACTCTCTTACGGTATGAGTCTCGTTGGTGGCAAGCACATAATCGCCGGGCTTATCCTGCTGGAGCATGAGCCACATGCCCTTTATGTAGTCACCCGCAAATCCCCAGTCTCTCTTGGCATCGAGATTTCCGAGTGATACCTTTTCCTGTTTGCCTGCCAGTATCGCGGCAACGGCAAGTGTGATCTTTCGTGTTACGAATGTCTCGCCGCGACGGGGTGATTCGTGATTGAACAGAATACCGTTGCAGCAGAACATGTCATACGATTCCCTGTAGTTGACGGTGATCCAGTAGCTGTAAAGTTTTGCAACTCCGTAAGGGGATTTCGGATAAAAAGGTGTCTTCTCACTCTGAGGAGCCGTTTCGGGAAGTCCTCCGAACAGTTCGGAAGTGGAAGCCTGATAAAATCTGCATTTGGGATTTGCAAGCCTTATGGCTTCGAGTATCTTTAGCGTAGCAACGCCCGTTGCCTCTGCTGTATACTCGGGGATCTCGAAAGATACGCCTACGTGACTCTGTGCCGCGAGATTGTATACCTCATCGGGTTTGATCTCTCCCATGAGCCTTATAAGGCACGATGAATCGGTCATGTCGGCATAATGTAAAAAGAACGTTTTGTTGTTGGCATCGGATTCGATGATATGATCGATGCGCATCGTATTTATGATGGAATGACGACGGACAAGTCCGTGAACCTCATAGCCCTTTTCAAGCAAAAACTCTGCAAGATACGAACCATCCTGTCCGGTGATACCGGTAATGACTGCTTTTTTCATGTTTTTTTGTTGTTTGTTATCCCTTTCATTTTATTGATACGCCGGCTTGCGGCAGAACATACAAATTCAATATATTATACCATGAATCATCCCTATAGACACCTTGTTTTTTTATTAAGGTTAACTTATACTTTTTAGTATGAAAACACGATTATCAGCCGTTTTTAAGGCTGTTCTGGCTACAATTTCATTGTGTGCGGCACCGGTCTTGTTAAGCTCGTGCGGTGAAGAGACTTCCGCTTCCGAACCCGAGCATATACCGCAGTATACCATCGGAAACTGGAACGATCCCGTGGCGATATCGGGCAATGATGTTGCCGCACATGACACGACTTCAAAGTTTACCGAAGAAGAATACAACGCATTTGATCCCGCTCCCTACGCAGGTATGAAAAGAAGCGATCTTACCAATGAGTGGATAAGCGCAGATGCCGCCGTCACCAGACCGCTTGCGGTAATGGTTCCCAACAACATCAATTCACTTCCCCACTACAATATTTCCAAAGCGGGAGTTTTGTACGAATGCAATGTGGAATATGAGGTCACAAGGCTCATGCCCGTATTTGACGACTGGACGGGACTCGAACGTATCGGCAACATCCGTTCCGCCAGAGATTACTACGTAAACATGGCAATGGAGTGGGATGCACTTTTCCTGCATATCGGACAGATCTGGTATGCCGACGAGATATTATCGCGTTCGGAAGTAAACAACATAAACGGTCTTACCTACGACAAAGCCTATTACCGCGTAAGTGAACGAAGAGACTTCGATCAGTCCGCATACGCAAACGGTTATGCGGTCAAGAATGCCGCCAAGTCTCTCGGTTATTCGCTTGAACACACAGCCCTTTATTCTCCCGGACATTTTTCTTTTGCCCCCAAAGGGATACCTACATTGCTTGACGA
>CACYCC010000259.1 GCA_902772805.1 uncultured Lachnospiraceae bacterium
AGCTCCCCGCGGAACTTCCGTATTTTATGGCAGCCATTGAGTTCATACATTCATATTCGCTTGTGCATGACGACATGCCGTGCCTTGACAACGATGAATTCAGACGCGGCCGCAAGACAACACATGCCGAGTACGGCGAGGCAACGGCGCTGTTAGCCGGAGACGGACTTCTTAACTACGCATTCGAGGTTGCTTCCAAAGCGTTTTCGGTGACTTCAGATCCCGCAAAATGCGGACGTGCAATGCAGATACTTGCCCGTCAGGCGGGGATACTGGGAATGATAGGCGGACAGGCCGCGGATGTGCATGTTGAAAAGACAGGCGCAGAAATGAACGAAGACCTTCTTTTGTTCATACATGAAAACAAGACCGCAGCCATGATAGAAAGTGCGATGATGATCGGAGCGTGTCTTGCCGGAGCGGATGAAAGGGATCTTGATAAACTTTCTTCGATCGGTTCAAAGATAGGACTTGCTTTCCAGATAAGGGACGACATTTTAGACATCGAAGGCGATTTTGAGACTTTCGGAAAGCCCATAGGGTCGGATGAAACAAACGGCAAGCTTACCTATGTTTCCCTTTACGGTCTTGAAAGATCCAAGGATGATGTTAAAAAGCTTTCCGATGAGGCTATAGAGGGACTTAAGCAATTCCCTTCAAGAAATGAATTTTTGGAAGAACTCGTTAAATACCTGATCGACAGAAAAAAATAAGCAGTCGCCGGGTAACGGGATCTTAAATGCAGTGCAGGTAAAGAAATGTATCTTGAAAAAATACAGTGTGAAAATGACATAAAGAAGATACCGCGTGACAAGCTTCCCGAACTTGCAAGGGAGATAAGGGAGTTTTTGATAGAGAAGATAAGCGTGACGGGCGGACATCTGGGATCCAATCTCGGTGCCGTTGAACTTACGATGGCGCTTCATCTGTTTCTTGATCTTCCGACCGATAAGATCGTTTGGGACGTGGGACATCAGTCATATACCCACAAACTCTTAACGGGCCGCAGAGACGGTTTTGATACGTTAAGAAAATACGGCGGAATGGCAGGCTTTCCCAAGCGTGCCGAAAGTAACTGCGATTCGTTCAATACAGGTCACAGTTCAACTTCGATATCTGCAGGACTCGGTCTTGTAAAAGCACGCGATCTGATGGGCGAAAAACATACCGTGGTGTCGGTCATCGGTGACGGATCGCTTACCGGCGGTATGGCTTATGAAGCGCTTAACAACGCTTCAAAGCTCGAGACCAATTTTATAGTTGTATTGAACGATAACAATATGTCCATATCCGAGAATGTGGGCGGTGTTTCCAAGTACCTTAACGGTATCAGAACAGCTGACAGTTATCTGGATCTTAAAGAAAGCATTTTTACGAAGCTCATGAACATTCCGGGCGGTGAAGGTGTTGTAAAGACAATCCGCAAGACCAAGAGTACGTTAAAGAGCATGGTCATTCCGGGCATGTTCTTTGAAGATATGGGTATCACATATCTGGGACCCGTTAACGGTCACGATATAGGTGCGATACTTGAACTTTTAAACGATGCAAAGCGTAAAAAGGGACCGGTACTTGTTCATGTCATAACCCAGAAGGGTAAGGGATATGAACCTGCGGAAAGGCATCCCGCAAGATTCCACGGTACCGAGCCTTTTGTGATAGAGACAGGTCTTCCGAGCACACCTCGTACAAAGGCCAATTATACGGATGTTTTTTCGACAGTTATGATGAAGCTGGGTGACCGTAATCCCGAAGTTGTGGCGATCACAGCCGCAATGGCGGACGGTACCGGTCTTAAGCGTTTCAGAAATGTATTTCCGGAAAGATTTTTTGATGTGGGCATAGCCGAGGAGCACGCGGTCACTTTTGCCGCAGGTCTCGCAGCCGGCGGTCTTAAGCCTGTTGTATGCATATATTCGTCGTTCCTGCAAAGGGCATACGATCAGATACTGCATGATGTCTGCATACAGAATCTACCCGTTGTGTTTGCGATAGACCGTGCGGGAGTGGTGGGAAGCGACGGTGAGACACATCAGGGAATATTTGATATTTCCTATCTTTCCACGATACCGAACATGACGATAATGGCTCCCAAAAACAAATGGGAACTTTCGGATATGATGAAATTCGCCGTATCGTATGACGGCCCCATAGCCATCAGATATCCCAGAGGCACGGCTTATGACGGGCTTGAAGAGTACAGGGCTCCCATAGCATACGGTGAGTCGGAACTTATATACCGCGGAAGCGATATAGCGCTTATAGCTCTTGGCAGCATGATGCCTACCGCCGAAAAGGTAAGAGATGAACTTGAAGCGGACGGTGTTGATGTAACGCTTGTGAATGCAAGATTTGCAAAGCCCATAGATGAGGACATGCTTAAATCCGTGATGAGAGTCCACAGGATGATCGTCATCATGGAAGAAAATGTCGGAACGGGCGGTTACGGTGAGAGATGCAGGGAGTTCCTGGATGAAGCGGGATATACCGGCAAAGTGATCACCGTAAACATTCCGGATGAATATGTTGAACACGGCAATGTGGATATACTCAAAAAAGTTATCGGCATAGACAAAGATTCCGTCCTTGCAAAGATCAGGAGGTTCATGTGAAAGAACGTCTTGATGTACTGATGGTATCGAGGGGACTTGCCGAGTCGCGCGAAAAGGCCAAAGCCGTTATCATGAGCGGTGACGTGCTGGTAAACGGTCAGCGTGAAGACAAAGCCGGTTCGATGTTCGACCCGGATAAATGTGATATCACGGTAAAAGGTGAGAAACTTAAATATGTAAGCCGCGGAGGGCTTAAACTTGAAAAAGCACTTGCGGTATTTCCGATAGACCTTAACGGAAAGACCTGTATGGATATAGGTGCCAGCACGGGCGGATTTACCGACTGCATGCTTCAAAACGGAGCGGTAAAAGTGTATTCCATCGATGTGGGACACGGTCAGCTCGCATGGTCTTTAAGAAACGATGAGCGTGTGGTCTGCATGGAAAAGACCAATTTCAGGTATGTAAAACCCGAAGATATCGGGGACGTTATAGATTTCGCAAGCGTGGACGTTTCTTTTATCTCGCTTACAAAGATACTTGAGCCTGCGGTTAACATAATCAGGGATAACGCACAGATGGTCTGCCTTATCAAACCCCAGTTTGAAGCGGGCAGAGAAGAAGTGGGCAAAAAGGGCGTTGTCAGGGACAAAAAGGTTCATGCTTCGGTTATCGCCACAGTCATTGACTATGCGAAGAGTATCGGGTTTAAGATACTGGGACTTGACCATTCTCCGATACGCGGACCGGAGGGAAATATAGAATATCTCCTGCACATTGAAAAAAGTGAAGGGGAGTCTGTTTTGGTTGACATAAATCAAGCCGTAGACAGGGCACACGAGGAGCTTTGAGCAATGGAAAGATTTTTGATCCGTACCAACAAGACCAAAGACGCAGATCTTAAGATAACCGGCAAGATACAGGAGTATCTTGAGAAACTCGGCAAAAACGTGAGTATTGAACTTCTGGATGATGAGAAGATCAAACTCAACGAAACCGCCGAGCGTTTCAAGGAAGGCGAACAGCCCGATCTTGTGATCGTACTCGGAGGAGACGGCACGATGTTAAGGGCCGCTAGAGACTTCATGTTTGTAAGCGTACCGCTGCTGGGCGTTAATCTGGGGTCTTTGGGTTATCTTACCGAAGTGGAAGTTGAGAATGTGATACCGGCGCTTGATAAAGTCTTAAACGGTGAGTATGAGATAGAAGAGCGCATGATGCTTGAAGGCACGTTTGTAAAGGCAGGTCATGAAGCAGGTCATGTAAGGGCTTTAAACGATATCTCGGTATTAAAGGCCGATCCTTTCAGGGCGATTGGGTTTGATATATCGGTAAACGGTAAGTTTTTAAAAGACTACAGTGCGGACGGTGTTATAGTTTCGTCACCGACCGGATCGACCGGATACAATCTTTCCGCGGGAGGGCCGATAGTCGAACCCGGAGCGGATCTTCTGGTACTGACTCCGGTAAGCCCGCATACGCTTATGACGCGAAGCATCATTCTTTCGCCCAAGGATGTGGTTGAGATAAAACTTAAAAAGCCTAACGGTGGCGGAAAATATGAGGCACTTGCCTCGGCCGATGCGGCAGGCAAGCATCATCTTGAATCGGGTGATTCTTTCGTGGTAAAGCGCAGTGAAAAACGCACCAAATTTGTCAAAGTCAACAGTGTAAGTTTTCTGGAAGTTCTTTCCAGAAAATTAAGTTAAGGGGAAGGTAATCATATTGAAGAACGCAAGACATGAAAAGTTACTTGAGATAATCGA
>CACYCC010000260.1 GCA_902772805.1 uncultured Lachnospiraceae bacterium
CAATGCATCGGATATAGAGACTGTTTTTGCGAATATAAACAGGAATCCCAAGTTTCTGTTCAGCGCCATATATTCTTTTGACAACAGTGCCGTAATGGAAATGTTTGAACACGAAAACCTGCGGCTTAAAACGGAACGCGGCAATCGTGTATTTCCTGCATCCGATCATTCCTCCGATGTCATAAAAGCGTTGGACGGGATGCTCAAAAAGAACGGTGTTGCAGTGAATCTGAATACCGAAGTGTCGGGACTTATCATTAAAGAGGGTGTATGTAAAGGAATTAAGCTTAAAAACGGCAGAGAAGTATTTGCGGATAAGGTCATTGTGGCTACCGGCGGCATAAGCTACCCTTCAACGGGTTCGACCGGAGACGGATACAGATTTGCGGTATCGGCAGGGCATACCGTCGTTAAGCCCGAGCCTTCACTCATCGGACTTGTCTGTAACGAGGAATGGGTAAGATCTTTACAGGGTCTTTCTCTTAAGAATGTCGAACTTAAGCTTTATAAAGGCAAAAAAGTCATTTATGAAGAACTGGGAGAAATGCTGTTTACACATTTCGGCATATCGGGACCGCTGGTACTTTCGGCAAGCGCTCTTATAAACGAGCGGGATATTGAAAACGGTGACATATATGTATCGCTCGATCTTAAACCCGGTCTTGATAAAGAAGCACTTGATAAAAGGCTTTTAAGAGATTTTGAAAAGAACATAAACAAAAACTTCGGCAATTCCTTAAACGAACTGCTTCCTTCAAAAATGATCGATGTGATAGTTAATAAGTCGGGGATCGCCGCCGAAACCAAGGTCAATGTAGTGACCAGGGTCGAAAGGCAGGGCCTTTGCGATCTTTTAAAGGACTTAAGGATCGAGGTCAACGGATTCGGCCCGATCGAAGAAGCGATCGTTACAAAAGGCGGTATAAGTGTCAAAGAGATAAATCCTTCGACAATGGAGTCAAAACTCTGCAGGAATCTTTATTTTGCCGGAGAAGTGATAGATGTTGATGCAATGACGGGAGGATATAACCTTCAGATAGCATGGTCGACCGGATATCTTGCCGGAGAGATCGATTGAATGGAAAAGGAGACGGAAATATGAGTTATCAGATAGCGATCGACGGACCTGCGGGCGCAGGCAAGAGTACAATAGCAAAACTTGTTTCCAAAGAACTTGGGTTTGTATATGTCGATACGGGAGCAATGTACCGGGCAATGGCTCTTAACTGCCTTAATAACGGCATAGATAAGAACGATGAAGAAAGCGTTGTTGCTCTTTGTGAAAAGACAGATGTTTCCATCAAATATATAGACGGCGAACAGGCTGTATTTTTAAACGGTGAAAACGTAAACGGCCTTATCAGAACACCCGAAGTGGGAAATGTTGCTTCTTCGATATCGGTTTACGGAAAAGTCAGAGAAAAACTCGTAAGTCTTCAGCAGTCACTTGCGGTAAGCGAAAACGTGGTCATGGGCGGACGTGACATCGGAAGCGTGGTACTTCCGAACGCGGATCTTAAGATATATCTTGACGCGGATGTAAATGTGCGTGCAAAAAGAAGGTTTGACGAACTTGTACAGAAAGGCGAAGCGCCTTCTTTTGACACGATACTTGAAGAAATGAAGGAAAGAGACTACCGGGATACACATAGGGATAATTCTCCGCTTGTAAGAGTTCCCGATGCGGTCTATGTTGACAGTTCATATATGACGATCGAAGAGGTTAAGGATGCCATTTCCGAGGAATTCAGAAAACTCGGTAAATAACGTTCTGTCCTATCGGGGTGGGAAAAATATGAAAGATGTTGTTGTGGCTGAAAATGCCGGCTTTTGTTTTGGAGCATCGCGGGCGGTTCAGATGCTTGATACCGCGATAAAAAACGGTGTTCCGATCTATACGTACGGGCCGATATTAAATAATGACGTGCTTGTCAAAAATTACGAAAAAGAAGGCGTTAAGGTTATAAACGACGCTTCGGAATTAAAAGACCTTCCCAAGGGCATTGTGGTCATAAGATCTCACGGAGTCGGAAGAAACGTTTACGACGAACTTGTGAAGTCCGGAAATGAGATAGTGGATGCGACCTGTCCTTTTGTAAAGCGGATTCATAAGATCGTAGACGAAAGAAGCGCCGCAGGCGAGCGGATAGTGGTCATTGGTAACCCCGTACATCCCGAAGTCAAGGGCATCGTGGGGTGGAGCAATACCCCTGCGGATGTGCTTGAAAGCGCTGAAGAAGTGCGTTCTTTTACTGCCGATCCCGAAGAAGTGCTTTGTATCGTAGCTCAGACGACGTTCAACCGCAATAAATTTCAAGAATTTCTTGATATTTTTGAGAAAAAAAGTTATAATACGAATGTTATGAATACAATTTGTGATGCTACGCGTATCCGTCAGACAGAAGCTGATGAATTATCGCGTAAATCAGAGGCGATGATAGTCATTGGGGACAGTAAAAGTTCTAACAGTCGTAAGCTCTATGATATATGCAGCGCAAATTGCGATCATACATACTTTATCCAGACTGTCGAGGATATAAGGGGAATGTTACCCGATGTACATGGTCTGATAGGTATAACTGCCGGGGCTTCCACCCCGAGATACATTATTGAGGAGGTTCAAAGCTATGTCAGACAACATGACTTTTGAACAGATGCTCGATGCATCATTTAAGACTATACATACGGGAGAGGTTGTAGAGGGTACAGTTATTGATGTTAAGCCCGGTGAGGCAATATTAAACATCGGTTACAAGTCCGATGGTATTCTCACCAAGAATGAATATACAAACGATCCCGCAGTGGATCTCACCCAGGCCCTTAAGGTCGGTGACACTCTGGAAGTTAAGGTCATTAAAGTTAATGACGGCGAAGGTCAGGTATTGCTTACATACAAGCGCCTTGCACTTGACAGAGGTTCCAAGAGACTCGAGGAAGCATTTGAATCACAGGAGATCTTAAAAGCAAAGGTTTCTCAGGTTCTTGAAGGCGGTGTTTGCGTAGTTGTCGAAGAGGTTCGTGTATTTATTCCCGCAAGCCTTGTTTCAGACACATTCGAGAAAGACCTTTCCAAGTATGAAGGTCAGGAGATCGAGTTCGTGATCACCGAATACAATCCCAAGAAGCGCCGCTTCATCGGTAACAGAAAAGTTATCCTTGTTGCACGTAAAGAAGAAGCTCAGAAGAAACTTCTTGAGACCATCAAAGAAGGCGATGTTATCGAAGGTGTTATCAAGAATGTTACCGATTTCGGTGTATTCGTAGATCTCGGCGGACTTGACGGACTTCTCCATATCTCAGAGATGAGCTGGGGACATGTTGAGAATCCCAAGAAGAACTACAAGACAGGCGACAAGCTTAAGGTTCTTGTTAAAGAGATCAATGAGAACAAGATCGCATTAAGCCTTAAGTTCTCGGATACAAATCCTTGGAACAATGCAGAAGAAAAGTATGCCGTAGGTAATGTGGTTACCGGTAAGGTAATGAGAATGTCCGATTTCGGTGCTTTTGTAGAGCTTGAGGACGGAATCGATGCATTGCTTCATGTTTCACAGATCTCACGTGAACATATCGAAAAGCCTTCGGATGTATTAAAGGTTGGAGATGAAGTTACCGCTAAGGTTGTTGATTTCAATCTCGACGATCATCGCGTAAGCATTTCCATTAAGGCTCTCACAGCTCCCGAACCCAAGGCTGAAGAAACCGCACAAGCTGAAGATGACGATGATGCGGATGTTAAGAGCGTAGATATCGAAGCTGTTATCGCTGCCGAAGACGCCAAGGCCGAAGAAGAAGTCAAGGAAGTTAAAAAGACTAAGACCAAAAAGGCTAAAGAAGAAGCTCCCGCTGAGGAAGCACCTGCAGAAGAAGCAGCACCCGAAGAAACCGCAGCCGAAGATGCTGAATAATAATAATTGGTTAAATATTTTATGGTATAATAAATGGGCAGTCTTTAGAGGCTGCCCATTGCTTTTGCAAAAGATTGTAAAAGGAGATACTGAAAAATGGCTTACGATTATGAATATTTTAAAAAGGCAATATATGATATGACCAAGATCGATCTTGGCGCCTATAAAGAAAAGCAGATGAAGCGCCGTATCGATACACTTATCGATAAACACAAGATCGTCGGTTATGAAAACTATGTGGCTCTTCTTAAGACCGACAGGGAAAAATTCGAAGAATTTGTAAGTTATCTTACCATAAACGTTTCAGAATTTTACAGAAATCCCGAACAGTGGGATTTCCTTGACAAGCAGGTTATTCCGGAACTTTTAAAGAATTTCGGTAACAACTTAAAGATATGGAGCGCCGCATGTTCTACAGGTGACGAACCTTATTCGCTTGTTATGGCTTTATCGAGACATCTTCCGCTTAATCAGATCAAGATATTTGCGACCGATATAGATAAGCAGATACTTGCAAAAGCAAAACTCGGCCTGTACAGTGCAAAGTCGGTTGAGAATGTGCCCAAAGACCTCAAAGCCAAATATTTTGATGTTGTGGGCGGATCATATAAGATCAAAGATGAGATCAAGTCAAGAGTTGAGTTTAAGCAGCACAATCTCTTAAAAGACGATTTCCCCAAGGATATGCATCTTATCGTCTGCAGAAACGTGCTTATCTACTTTACCGAAGAGGCCAAGGAACAGATATTCAGACAGTTCTGCCAGTCGCTTAAGAGTCAGGGAATACTCTTTATAGGAAGCACCGAACAGATCACGAACTACAAAGAGATCGGATTCCAGCGCAAGAACTCGTTCTACTACGACAAACCATAATATATATAAATATAAGAAAATCGGCAACATATATCCTCGCTCGTTTGGGATATATATGTTGCCGATTTTTTGCTTTTTAGTTTATTGTTTATTAAGTCATATGGTTTAGGACATGGGAGACGTAAGAGCTGAACATCTCACGGTCGGTCTTGCGTTCATCGGTTAGTTCAAAGAAAAGATCCTTGGAATCGTAATCGCGTTTAAAGAACGGCATTACGAGAGCATCCCATTCGGGAAGGAAACGAGAACGTTTGCGCGTATAACATGTTGAGGCCGTTGCCGGAACGCGGTTTGCGTGATCGGCAAATTTGGCCACGGATTTATGAAGTGCAACGTCTTCATCGGGAAGATAATAATATTCTTTGTAATTGGCGTAGAAATATTTGAGTTCTTCCTCGATAAGCGGAACTCTTAGCATACCTTGCCCGGCGGCACCGGCGAAATAGCAGCGCCCCGAAGTTGTGGATACGGGAACCGGAAGAGGAGAGGGCATATCAAATGTCATCAGAACTTCGGTGCGGTCATTGCCGGTATAATCTTTAAAATGATTGGCCGCAACTTTTGTTACTTTGATCTTGTCATTGAAAAGATCGGAATAAGCCAAAACGGGAAGGATGGCAAGCATTCCTTTTATGTCTTCGAAGTTATGAAGCAATAAAAGCTCTCCGGTTGCGGCATCCCGGGATGATACAAAAAGATGATACATTCCGATAAGATCCGAACCCGAATACTTATCTTCACGATCGATCTTTAAAAATTTCTCAATAGTTTTCTGTTTGCAGTTTTCAAGCTTAAGAAAATTTTTGTACGGAGTTATACGTCTGTATATATCTATACCGTCAAACGAATCAAGGTTTTTGTCGATGCTAAGTTCCTGACACTTTGAGATAATAAAAGGAATATCGAAATTATTACCGTTAAAATGGATGAGGAAACGATAGTTTTCGGCAAACTCAAAGAATCTTTCCAGAACCTCGCGTTCTTCGCTGTAATTTTCAGCAAAAAACTGAACGGAATTCCAATTGCCGTCTTTAAAATATGCGCAGCCGATCAGATACAGATTCGATGTTCTGGCTGTAAAGCCTGTCGTTTCTATATCCAGGAAAAGACATTCATTGATATTACAAACTTTTTCGAGGGGATATTGCAATCTGATATCGTCGATGACTTTGTTGATGACCTGCATAACTGCTCCATTCCGTATATTTATTTATGTTTCATAAAAGAAATTATATCATTATAAATTCAAATATACAAGCGAACAGATATATGACAGGCGTGTCATAATATGTACATATTTTGCGTGTTTAAGCCTTTTTGACACGCATATCATTTTGTGGTAAATTATTAAGGGTGGTTAAAAGTGCGTTCTTTTTGCACAAAGATCATCAAAGACCTAAATTACTGTTAAAGGCGGTAGGGTATGGCAAGTTTAACATTCAGGGGCGGTATTCATCCATTTGACGGGAAAGATATGTCCAAAGATATTCCCATCAAAGACGTTGAACCGGGCCCAATTCTGGTTTATCCGCTTTCTCAGCACATCGGTGCACCGTGTGATCCCATTGTTAAAGCAGGCGACCGTGTTTTATGCGGTCAAAAGATTGCAGACAGCGACGCTTTTGTTTCGGCGCCGATCTATTCGTCTGTCTCCGGAACGGTCAAGGAGATCTCCGAACACAGAGTTCTGACGGGTAATAACGCAAAATGCATAATCATTGAAAATGACGGGCAGTACGAGGAGGCTCCGCCTTTTTATATCAGGCCCGTTGAAAGTATGACCGAGAAAGATATCATCGACCGCGTGCATGAGGCCGGTGTAGTCGGCATGGGCGGCGCGGGATTTCCGACACATGTCAAACTTTCCGTTAAAGAGCCCAACAAGATCGACTATGTGATCATTAACGGCGCGGAATGTGAGCCGTATCTTACGAGTGACTACAGGAAGATGATCGAAGAGCCGGAGAAACTTATCGAAGGTCTTAAGATATATCTGAAACTTTTCCCTTATTCGCTCGGGATCATAGCGATCGAAGACAATAAACCCGATTGTATCAAGGTTTTCAAAGCGCTTACAAGAGATGAACAGAAGATCATCGTTAAGCCTCTTAAGACCAAATATCCTCAAGGGTCCGAACGTCATCTTATCTATGCTTGTACCGGAAGAGAACTGAATTCAAAACTTTTGCCTGCGGATGTGGGATGCGTGGTAAATAACGTCGATTCGGTCCTTGCCGTAAGAAATGCGGTAATAGAGGGTAAACCTTTAATATACAGGATCGTTACGGTAACGGGTAACTGCATCAAAAATCCCCGAAATTTCAGAGTAAGGGTAGGAACGCTCTATTCAAGACTTCTTGATGAGGCGGGCGGTTTCAGAAAAGAACCCGCAAAGATCATATCGGGCGGTCCCATGATGGGAATATGCATGTTCGATCTTGATGTTCCCGTTACCAAGACGGCATCGGCGCTTTTATGCCTGTCGCGTGATGACATATCAGCCATGGAGCCGACACCATGTATAAACTGCGGCAGATGTACACAGGTTTGTCCTTCAAGACTGATCCCAGGCGTTCTGTCGGATCATGCGGAGAACTTCAACGAGGAAAGTTTTCTTGAATATAACGGACTTGAATGTGTGGAATGCGGATGCTGCAGTTATGTATGTCCTGCCAAGAAGCCGCTTTGCCAGAACATCAAATCCATGAGAAAAATAATGTTATCCAAAAAGAAAAAGTAGGAGGAAACCTTAAGTGGACGGCATGCTAAATGTTTCATCAAATCCGCATATCAGATCCAAGCAGATGACGAGCTCGATCATGCTCTGCGTCGTTATTTCGCTTCTTCCTGCCTGTGGATACGGTATTTACAGATTCGGTCTCGATGCACTCAAATTATTGGGCGTTTCCGTGATCGGATGTGTGTTCTTTGAATATCTCTTTACGTTTATAACCCGCAAAAAGACTACGATACTTGATTTTTCGGCTGTTGTTACAGGTCTTTTGCTGGGGATGAACCTGCCTCCCAAGGCGCCCGCATGGATCGCTTTGGTGGGTGCGTTTTTTGCGATAATCGTAGTCAAGATGCTTTTTGGAGGTCTGGGCCAGAACTTCATGAATCCTGCTCTCGGTGCCAGATGTTTTCTTTTGATATCGTTTACATCTATAATGACGAATTTCGATACCGATACGATGTCGGGAGCAACTCCGCTTGCAAGACTTGAAGCGGGTGAAAGTGTCGATCTTGTGGCATTGCTTACCGGTAACACGCAGGGAACCATCGGGGAAACCTCAGCGATCTGTCTGCTTATCGGTGCGATCTTTTTGATCGTTTTCGGTATAATCGATCTGATAATCCCGGTAGTTTATATACTGACGTTTGCAATCTGTATCGGCGCATTCGGAGGATACGGATTCAATCTCACCTATATTCTTTCGCATATTTTCTCGGGCGGACTTATTCTCGGATCATTTTTCATGGCTACCGATTACGTTACCCGTCCCGTCACCAAGACGGGTCAGGCGGTCTATGGCGTGATACTGGGCCTTTTGACTGCTATTTTACGAGTATTCGGTCCGTCGGCGGAAGGCGTTTCTTATGCGATCATTATTTCTAACCTGCTTGTTCCGCTTATAGACAAGGCTACGCGCCCTTCATATTTCGGAAAGGGGGCGACCAAGAATGCTTAAACCGGAATTTAAGGAACTCATCAAAAATACGGCTATCATGCTGGTTATTACCCTTATCGCGGGCGGTATTCTCGGAACCGTAAACGAAATGACAAAAGGTCCCATTGCGATAATGGAAGAGAAAAACAGAAAAGAAGCCAATGCGCGTGTGTTTGTCAACGCGGATTCTTTTTCCGATGACATACTTAATAAAGATCTTATGAACGAATGCCTCGGGGAGGAATTCTCGGGCGTATATATCACCGAAGCGCTTGAAGCGTATGATTCGGAAAAAAATATTCTGGGTTACGTTTTTGAAGTTACCAGTAAGGAAGGATACGGCGGTGATATCGTGTTCAGGATCGGTCTTCAGAACGACGGCACCACCAATGCCATTTATATTACCGAGATCAGTGAGACTGCCGGTCTTGGTATGAAAGCTCCCGAAGTGATCGTTCCGCAGTTTGTCGAAAGAAGCGCCGACAGTTATGAACTTGTTAAATCGGGCGCTGTGCTGGATACACAGATCAATGCGATATCCGGTGCGACTATCACATCAAAAGCGATAGTTAAGGGAGTAAATGCTTCGCTTGCTTATTTTAAAGCAATAACGGAGGGAGGTGTTGTAAATGAATAAAAAGAACAACATCTTCGCATCTATGGGCGAAAGGCTGATAAACGGACTGTTTAAGGAAAATCCCACGTTTGTACTGCTGCTGGGTATGTGTCCTACTCTGGCTGTTACAACAAGCGCCAAAAACGGTCTCGGAATGGGACTTACAACACTTGTCGTACTGGCTCTGAGTAACCTTATCATATCGGCGCTCAGAAAAGTGATACCCGATAAGATCAGGATACCTGCATTTATAGTCATCATCGCATCGTTCGTAACGATGGTGGAATTGTTGTTAAAGGCATATATTCCCACATTGTTTGATGCTCTCGGTATTTACATTCCGCTTATCGTTGTTAACTGTATAATACTAGGCCGTGCGGAAGCTTATGCATATCATAACGGTGTTGTGGAGTCGCTGTTTGACGGTATAGGAATGGGACTCGGATTCTCATTTGCACTTACGCTTATCGGCGGTTTCAGAGAACTTCTCGGAACGGGAATGATCTTTGACATTTCTGTCATGCCCGATTCGTTTGTGCCCGTAAACATTTTTGTAATGGCGCCGGGAGCGTTTTTCGTGCTGGCGCTGCTTACGGCGATACAGAATTTCATCAAGGATATAGGAACCCGCAAGGGCAAGGATATGTCCAAGATCCAGTCCGGATGCGGCCA
>CACYCC010000261.1 GCA_902772805.1 uncultured Lachnospiraceae bacterium
AACTTCGGTAACATCGGTTACGATCGTGGAATAAGTGGAATCTCCCGTTGTATGGGTTACCACTACCCCCGAATCATTAATGGAACTAACGGTTCCCTGAAGTGTTTCGATCTGCTTTTTAAGATCTTCAATCTCTGCGTTATTTGAAGTACCGACGATCTGTGTCGGCACCTTTCCGGTAAGTGTGTTTACCCAGTAAAAACCTGCCGCTGCAAATACACCGAATGCAAGTCCTACCGCCATTCCTACAAGGATCTTTTTAAGAGCACCGTTCTTTTTATCCTTCTGAACAGGCGGTGCAACCGGAGTTGTATAAACGGGTCGGGTATTCGGACGCGCAGCCTGATCCGATGTTGCTCTCTCGGGAATTGATGCCCTGAAAGCCTGCGAAGCGTTGGGCTGTTTGTTCTCAGCATCCCGATTCATATAACTGTTCTGCATATATGTATTGCCCGGAGTATAATTGTTTTCCATAAAGCATACCTTCCTTTCATATATGACCGGCTGTCCGATCATTTTATGAAACAAGCATATATCCCATTTGTGTCCTAATTGTGTTCAAACAATTATCTATTTATGAAATGATATTTATCATTTACTTTCAGGCTTGTCAACGACCTCAACGATGACCACGTCATTGTCGTTTTGTTCCTGTACCTCTTTTCGCGGTTCGATCTTGTTGGCGATCATCTTAAGTTCCGCTTCACTGCGTCCGTAACCGGTTCTTGCGTCAATGGAAGCCCGGTCACGCTTTAATTCGTCATTTATCCAGTATTCGGGATTTGACGTGCAATGAAGAATGGCCCGCTTGGAAAGATGCTTGTAGTGAAGACCTTTCCTGAATCCCAGATACTTACAGGCGCTTTGTATGTAGAAAGGTATAACCTGAAATGTTCTTCCGGTTCCCACAAGATGAGCGGCTGTTTTACGAACCAGCTTCATGCCTTCCGAATTTACGGAAATCCCTTCAAACACTTCGGGATGTTTGGCATGCGATACGCCATTGTCAAAATAGCGTTTATACTGTTCTTTACATGTGTAATTGTGGGAATGTATCACCGAAGCTTCGGCAACATATGCCACTTTATACCCTTCATGTATAGCCTTGGCTGCATAAAACATATCTTCATTGAAGATCGTATGATTTAAAAATCCGCCAAGCTCGTCGAACACATCACGCCTGTACATAGCACAGACATTCGAACAAAAGAATGCTTTGATCCCAATTGTCTCGATATCTTCAAGGCTGTGAACCGCCGATTCCTTGGGATAATTGAACGACCTCGTATACTTCTCGGCTTCGCACGAATCATCTCTTGCGATCTGCCTTGCATAAGCTACCGCAACAGACTTGTCTTTCTTAAATACATTAAGAAGTCTCTCGGCAAGTTTTTCATCACAGGGCATTGCATCCTGAGTCATCATCAGGAAATACTCGGCATTCGATCTTGTAACCGCTTCATTTCTGGTGCGGCCGTGATCGAATTCACGCTTTGATATATGTCTTATATCAAGATTTTTGTGTTCGGTCGTAAAAGTCGTTGCAAATATCAGACGGTCAAAATATTTCTGCTCTGTATTTGTGATTATTATCTTTTCCGGCGCAACGGTCTGCTTACTCATGACCTCGATCATCTTAAGAAACTCAGGCGTCGGATTGTGTGTAGGAACAATAAGATCGTAACCCATTTTTCACCTTACAAAGCAGGGAAGGACATATGCCCTTCCCTGCGGTATTTTAGTATTTCTGCTACGGCAGGTACGGAGCGGTATCCTGTCTTATCCTTGAACTGTACTCGATAACATTATCCGAAGGAGTATAGTTCTTTTCATCAAACAAAAATTCGTGTAACCATACTACGTTGCTTTCAAGATCGAGCGGGATAACGCAGCTGCCCTTGGAACCGATCGTTCCCGTGGTGATCATGGTCGCTTCGGGGAAACCGCCCTCATCAACAATGTTGTACTGGGTAACTTCGGTAAGAAGTTCAAGTATTTCCGAAAGGTCAAGTGATGTATATACTTCACTGAACACGTTGTTACATATCTTGGTAAGATCCGAAGCGGATGCCGTCTTGGCCACATCAAGCGTTGCCTGAAGCACCTCTCTCTGACGCTCGGTACGCTTAAAGTCGTTACCTGCGGTGTAACGGATACGACAGTAAGCTGTTGCCTGAAGACCGTCAAGTAACTGATAACCGATCTGTGTAACGGGTGTATACGAACCGCCCATGCTCTCTACCATTGAGATCTGATAGTTGTTGATGTGCTTGATCTCTTCTTCGTCGACGTCTATGTAAATGCCTCCGAGAGCATCGATGACATCTCTTAAGCCTTCAAAACCGATTGTTATGAAATCCGTTATATCCATATCAAGGTTCGAGTTGAGCATCATGATCGCCTGCTCGGCTCCGCCGTATGCGTAGGATGCGTTACACTTACCGAACGATTCGCTCGATCCCATCTGATTTAAGTAAGTATCTCTGTATACGGAACAAAGCTTAACTTCCTTGGTCGAAAGATTGATCGATGCTATCATGATCGTATCTGTTCTGGTCTTTTGTCTTAAAGCACCTTCTCTTGAGTCAACACCGAAAAGAGCGATATTTCTGTAGCCCTTCATCGTCTCGTTGCTTTTGACGTTTTCATTCATCTTAACAACGATATCCTCTTCTTTGATGTTTAACTTCTGCATTCCCTTTGCTGCTCCGTTGTTTCCGTCGGATGACGATCCGCCGAAAGATCTCCAGATAAAGAACAATGCTCCTCCAAGCACTACAAGAACCAATAATTCCATTACAAACAACGCTGTAGTCCTTGCTTTGTTATGCTTTTTCTTTTTCTTAGCTGATGTAGCCATATATCCTCCATATCTTAAAGCCGCCTGACCCCTTAGGATCAATAGGCATTTTTATTAATAAATCCCACAAAGAATGTGCGGAATATTATCCTGATGTCAAGCCACATTGACCAGTTCTCGATATAGTAAAGATCGTATTCGATCCTTTTATATATCGAAGTGTCTCCTCTGAATCCGTTGACCTGAGCCCATCCTGTAAGACCGGGACGAACCTGGTGTTTGATCATGTAACGGGGGATCTCTTCCTTGAACTGTTCAACAAACTGCGGTCTTTCCGGTCTCGGACCCACAAGACTCATATCGCCCTTTAATATATTGAAAAGCTGTGGCAGTTCATCAAGACTTGTCTTACGAAGAACCGCACCGACCTTGGTAACACGGGGATCGTCCTTTGTGGTCCACGCTTTCTTTTCCTGATTCTCGTCCTGCACCCTCATGGATCGGAACTTATACATGTTAAATGTCTTATTGTGAAGTCCCACACGTTCCTGTTTGAAAATAACGGGACCTTCGCTTGAAAATTTCACCAGTATCGCGCACACCAGCATTAC
>CACYCC010000262.1 GCA_902772805.1 uncultured Lachnospiraceae bacterium
CCCTTACGGTCTGTGAACACGCCGGAACCCTTTCTGAAAGACCTTAGCATCATATTGTCTGCGAGGTCCATGTTACCTACGAGTCCCATACCGAGTCTGTCTTCGGGGACAAAAGAAAGCGTAACGCCCATCTCCTGTATCTTTAAGGGGTCCTTACCGAGAAGTTCTTCCTTGCGTCCGTCGTCGGAAACATAGGAAATACTGCCCGCCTCAGCCTGCTGAAGACCGGCGATGGCCTCTAAAAGTTCTTTTTGACCGCAGCCCGAAATACCGGCGATACCGAGTATCTCGCCGCTGTATGCATCAAACGAAACATCATCGAGTTTAAGGATACCGTCCAAAGATCTTATCGTAAGACCTCTTACGGCAATACGTTTGTGAGGATCGACGGGATCGGGACGCTCTATGTTCAAAGAAACCGAATGGCCGACCATCATATCCGTCATTTCGGCAGCGTTGGTGTCCTTGGTCATCATATCGCCCACATAGGCACCGCGTCTTAAGACCGCAACTCTGTCGGATAAACTCTCAACTTCGTGCATCTTGTGAGTGATGATGACTATAGCCTTACCGTCATCACGCATCTTGCGAAGGACGTTAAAGAGTTTTTCGGTCTCCTGAGGTGTAAGAACCGCCGTAGGCTCGTCAAGTATCAGAATATCCGCACCCCTGTAGAGCACCTTGACGATCTCGACCGTTTGCTTTTGCGAAACGGACATGTTGTAGATCTTCTGATCGGGATCTACCTCGAAGCCGTATTTGTCGCAAATCTCCCTTATCTTTTCGGAAGCCTCTTTAAGATTAAGTTTCCCGGGAAGTCCCAGAATGATGTTTTCGGCAGCCGAAAGCACATCAACAAGTTTGAAATGCTGATGCACCATACCGATACCAAGGGAAAACGCAACCTTTGGTGATGAGATAACGGCTTCTTTGCCGTTTATAAAGATCTGACCTTCATCGGGAAAATAAATGCCCGAGAGCATATTCATGAGCGTGGTCTTACCCGAACCGTTTTCGCCTAGAAGCGCCAATATCTCGCCCTTGTAGATATCAAGGTCGACTTTGTCGTTGGCAAGCACCGATCCGAAGGTTTTGGTGACACCGCGCATAGTAACCGCAGCAACTCTTGAATCCAAACGTGTATCCTCCAAAGAAAAATCGGGAAATGTCAGAAAACATTTCCCGATTATTTTAACACTTTTAATGATATAAATCATTAAAAATTATTGTATTAGAATGCGGTATCAAGAAGTGTGATTCCGTCGATCTGGATATCGAAGTAAGGAGCGGAACGGAAACCTTCGCCGGATTCGTTGAAGTAACCGTTTGTGATAACTTCGTGATCGCCTTCGTAGTTTGCATCGGTATCAACGTCAGCCATGTAAGATGTAAGAGGTGCACCGTCAACCGTGAAGGTTGCTGTATCAAATACATGAAGGGTGCCTGCTGCCATATCTGATTTAGCCTTGTCGATAGCTTCCTGGGTTCCTGCTGCTGCAGCGGTACCAAGATCTGTCAAAAGAACGGAATTGGTAGCGATAGTTCCTGTCCAGTCAGCGGGGATCTCCTTTTTGTCCTTAACAGCGTTCATGCAGAACTCGAAGTAAGGAGCCCAGTTGATACGTGATGAAACGATGTAGGTGTTGGGAGCGGCTGTCTGAGTAGATCCGTTGTAAGAAACGTTGGGAACGCCACGGGTCTCGCAAGCTGTGGGAGCACCCATTGAATCGGCGTGCTGTGAAATAAGTACGCAGCCGTCATCCATAAGCTTGTTTGCGCCTTCTTTTTCAGCGGTCTCATCATACCATGAACCTGTGAAGGTAACTTCCATTGTAGCGGAAGGACATACGGAACGAGCGCCAAGGAAGAATGAGGTATAACCTGAAATAACCTCGGCATATGTGAATGCTCCGATGTAACCGATCTTGCACTGATCTGCGGTGATGTCACCGTTGTTGATCATCTCATTTAACTTAAGACCTGCAGCGATACCTGCAAGATAACGTCCTTCGTAGATTGCTGCGAAAGCGTTGTGATAGTTTGCAACACCTGCGGTGTGAGCCTTGGTACCTGTTGCATGACAGAACTGAACATCAGGATACTCTTTAGCGGCCTGGATCATGAAATCCTCGTGACCGAAAGAATCTGCGAAGATGATGTCGCAGCCTGCATCAGCAAGCTCACATGCTGCTTCGTAACATTCCTGACCTTCGGGAATGTTGGTCTTTAATACGATTTCAGCGCCTACTGACTTACAAGCTTCTTTTGCTGCATTGATGAAGTTTAAGTCATAGGTTGAGTTCTCGTCGTGAAGGAAGATAAATCCTGCCTTCAGTCCGGACTTGGCCGATCCGCCTTCACCGCAAGCGGCAAGGGAAGCAACCATTACAAGTGACAGAAGTAATGCGATAAACTTTTTCATTTTTCTCTCCTCTTTTTGTTTTTATATCTCTGCGGGGCCTGGTTTACAATCTTGATCGCAACTTTGTCCCCACTACATACAAAAATGTATCAGACCGAATGTACAAACACAATATACATTTCGATTAAAAAAATAC
>CACYCC010000263.1 GCA_902772805.1 uncultured Lachnospiraceae bacterium
CGACCGCAAGCCTTGTGGTTGCCCAGATGCTCTTCCTGGAAGCCGAAGATCCCGATAAAGATATTCATCTCTACATCAACAGCCCCGGTGGTTCCGTTACCGCAGGTATGGCCATTTATGACACGATGCAGTTTGTAAAATGTGATGTTTCCACGATCTGTATCGGTATGGCAGCCAGCATGGGCGCATTCCTGCTTGCAGGCGGCGCCAAGGGTAAAAGATTTGCTCTTCCCAATGCGGAGATCATGATCCACCAGCCTCTCGGCGGTGCTCAGGGTCAGGCAACGGAGATCGAGATCGCAGCCAAGCACATTCTGCATACCAAAGAAAAGTTAAACAGGATGCTTGCCGAGAATACCGGCCGTCCCTACGAAGAAGTATGTGAAGATACCGATCGCGATAACTGGAAAACAGCCGAGGAAGCCAAGGAATACGGTCTTATCGACGAAGTTATCACCAATCACAAGAATCAGGAATCGGAGAATAAATAATAATGGCTAAAATGCAAAAAGCACACTGTTCGTTTTGCGGAAAACCGCAGACGATGGTGATGAAACTTATCGCCGGTCCGGATGATATCTATATCTGTGATGAGTGCGTTGCGGTTTGCGCATCCATGATCGAAGACGAATTTGATGATTTTGATACCGATCGTGAAAGACATTCCGATTCCGATGACATCAACCTTTTAAAGCCAAGAGAGATCAAAGCTTTTCTGGATGAGTATGTTATCGGTCAGGAAACTGCCAAAAAAGTTCTTTCGGTTGCGGTATACAATCATTACAAACGTATCATGTCGGGAAAATCCGATGACGATGATGTTGAACTCCAGAAGAGCAATATCATAATGGTCGGTCCTACCGGTTCGGGTAAGACCTATCTTGCGCAGACGCTTGCCAAGATATTAAATGTTCCTTTTGCCATCGCCGATGCCACCACACTTACAGAGGCAGGTTACGTCGGTGAGGATGTTGAGAATATTCTTCTTAAACTTATCCAGGCAGCGGATTACGATATCGAAAGAGCCGAGCACGGCATAATCTATATCGATGAGATCGACAAGATCACCAAAAAGAGTGAGAACGTATCGATCACCCGTGATGTTTCGGGTGAGGGCGTACAGCAGGCACTCCTTAAGATAATAGAGGGAACCGATGCAAATGTGCCTCCTCAGGGCGGACGTAAGCATCCCCATCAGGAACTTATCCCGATCAATACCACCAATATATTATTTATATGCGGCGGTGCATTTGACGGACTTGATAAGATCGTGGATGCGAGAATGGACCAGAGTTCCATCGGTTTCAACGCAACGGTTAAGTCCAAGGACAATCGTGACATAAGCGACGTTTTAAAGGACGTTACGCCTCAGGACCTTATTAAATTCGGACTTATTCCCGAATTTGTGGGCCGTGTACCGATAAACGTATCATTGGAAGGTCTTAAGAGAGAGGATATGGTAAGGATCCTTACCGAGCCCAAGAATGCACTTGTCAAGCAGTACAAGAAACTGTTTGCCATGGATGATGTGGATCTTAAATTTGAGCCCGATGCCATCGATGCGATCGCAGACAAAGCGATCGAGCGTAAGACGGGTGCCAGAGGACTCAGATCGATACTTGAGAACATCATGATGGATGTAATGTATCAGATCCCGTCCGATGAGACCATTACAAGCTGTACCATTACGCGCGAATGTGTGGAAAACAACACTCCGCCTCTCACGGTACATGAGAAAAAAGGAAGGCTCAAAAAAGCCGAATAGTATCAAACTGTCCACGCCACCTTAGGGGTGGCGTGTTTTTTCAAAGCATAACGGGAACGATATTATGGTAATTCGAAGCATTACACTTGAGACTGTCTGCGGCATCACCAGTAAACTGCCCGACAATGCGCATCCGGAGATCGCTTTTGCCGGAAAGAGTAATGTCGGCAAGTCATCGCTCATCAATGCATTGGTCAATCGCAAGAGCCTTGCCCGTACAAGTTCACAACCCGGTAAGACGCAGACCATCAATTTCTACAATCTGAATAACGAAGCGTATCTGGTGGATCTTCCCGGATACGGTTATGCCAAGGTAAGTGTTGAAGTCAAGGCAAAATGGGGCAAGATGATCGAACGGTATCTCATGCGTTCCAAAATGTTGCGTGCACTTTTTCTTTTGATAGATATAAGACACGAGCCTTCTGCCAATGACAAAGACATGTATGACTGGACGATCGCGGCCGGTCTTAAGCCCATAATCGTACTTACAAAGCTTGATAAGATAAAGCGTTCCGAACTTTCCAAACAGATGAAGATCATACGCGAAAAGCTGGGAGCG
>CACYCC010000264.1 GCA_902772805.1 uncultured Lachnospiraceae bacterium
GAATTCTTGGTACCTTCGGTATAGTCGTTAAGATACCAGACGGGATCGCCGTTATCGTCAAGTTCATAAGTTACTTCATAATCAAGATAAACCGGATCGGGTTCAGGTTCGGGTTCGGGCTCCGGTTCGGGTTCGGGCTCCGGTTCGGGCTCAACCTTCTCAACGAGTTCACCGCTCAATGTAAGGAAATCGCTTCTGATATATCCGGTAAGAGTTGAGTTGTAGGTCATCAGATACCATGTCTCGTTGCCTACCGTCTCATATCCCTGTACAACGACCATCATGCCGCCGTCAACGCTTCCGACTCTTTCGGTGGATGTAGAAGGACCTTTACGAACGTTTACGCTTGAATTGGCTTTCGCGTCTATGGGCTCAACTTCAACAAAATCACCGCCCGTTGCGGGAACCCCTGCAGTTGTGGGCTCTACGGAAGTCACATTGGGTTCGGGAGCCGTACTTGTCGTTGTGGTAGAGGAATTGTCTGTCGATGTTGTAGTCGTGTTATCGGTCGAGGTTGTTGTCGACGTCGCGGTAGTAGTGGAATTATCGGACTTGGGAACGTCTCCCGTGGTGGATACAAGGTCGGATCTTATGTATCCGTAAGTCTTGGCATCAACCACAACTTTGTACCAGGTATTTCCGGCCGAGTCTGTAGTGGACGAAACGATCTCCAGTACGTCGTTTTTAACAACACTTGCGATAACCTCGGAACCCGTTCCCGCAGATGAACGGATATAAGCTCCGTCTACGGTTACCGTTGCCTTGGCATTGTCCGCAAGTGCGGTCATGGGAAGCAGCGAAAATGCAATGCCCATTACGATCACGGTCAGTATCGTTTTAAGTAATGTTTTGATGTTTTTCATTGCCCTCTCCTTGTTAAGCTTCATCGATCGCTTTACCGATGTCGGTACGCATGTATTTGTTGGCAAAAGAAACCCACTCCGTAGCCTCGTACGCTTTGGCACGGGCTTCTTTTAAAGTCGGTGCGGTTGCGGTAACACCCAGCACTCTTCCGCCGTTGGTAAGCACTTTTTTATCTTCCGAAAACTTGGTGCCGGCATGGAAACAGAAATAATCGTCCTTGCCGTCAAATGCTTCAAGACCTGTGATCTCAAAGCCTTTTTTATATTCAAGCGGATATCCGTCACTGGCAAGTATTACGCATACCGCTGCATTATCTTCGAATTCGACGGGAGTGTTGGCAAGTGTCCCGTCAATACATGCCTCAAATATATCTATGATGTCGCTCTTTAATCTCGTAAGAACAACCTGTGCCTCGGGATCGCCGAAACGGGCATTGAATTCAAGTACTCTCGGTCCCTTCGGAGTCAGCATGAGGCCAAAGAAAATGACTCCTTTAAATTCACGTCCCTCAGAAGCCATCGCATCAACGGTCCTCTGATATATGTTTTCACGACAGAACTTGTCAACATCTTCGGTATAGAAAGGACTCGGTGAGAAGTTTCCCATTCCTCCGGTATTAAGACCTTCATCGTTGTCTTTGGCACGCTTGTGATCCTGAGCCGAAGACATCGTCTTGATGGTCTTGCCGTCAACAAAGGAAAGTACCGATACTTCTCTTCCGGTCATGAATTCCTCGATAACAAGCTTATTGCCTGCCGATCCGAACTTCTTGTCAAGCATTATCTCTTTAACGCCCGCGATCGCTTCATCGAGGTTTTGACATATTAAAACGCCCTTACCCAGAGCCAGTCCGTCAGCCTTTAATACTATGGGCATATCTGCGGTCTTAAGATATTCGATCGCCTTGTCGGCATCGTCAAATGTCTCATATGCCGCGGTAGGGATGTTGTATTTCTTCATAAGGTCTTTGGAAAAGGCCTTGCTGCCCTCAAGAATGGCTGCATTTTTGCGGGGTCCGAACACTCTTAAACCGCGTGCTTCAAATACATCCACGATCCCGCCCACAAGCGGATCGTCGGGTCCCACAACGGTAAGGTCTACCGCATTGTCGGCTGCGAAATCCGCAAGTTTTTCAAATTCCATAACGCCGATGTTTACAAGCTCGGCAAGTTTTGCGATGCCGGCATTGCCCGGTGCACAGTAGATCTTTGTAACTTTCGGCGATTTTTTGACAGCCGTCACGATCGCGTGCTCTCTTCCGCCGCTTCCGATCACAAGTACTTTCATAATCATCCTCTCTATCCGATCTTTATCTCACCGGATGCTATCTTTGAAATAATATCGGGAAGTATTATCCATTCCGCCTGTTCCATTACACGGCGCTGTAAAACTTCGGGTGTATCTCCGTCCATTACCGAAACGGCTTTCTGGGCAAGTATCTTACCCGTATCGATACCTTCGTCAACGAAATGCACCGTGGCTCCCGTAACCTTCACTCCTCTTGCAAGGACCGCTTCGTGAACTTTAAGTCCGTAATAGCCCTTACCGCAAAAAGAAGGTATGAGCGAGGGATGGATGTTTATGATCCTGTTTTTAAATTCACGGATAACACACTCCGGAACATTTACCAGAAATCCCGCAAGCACCACAAGGTCGGGATCTGCTTCCTTAAGTCCCCTTAAGAGCGCTTCGTTGAACTCATCTCTTGTTTCAAAATCCTTGGGAGATATGCATATGCCTTCCGTATTGTGATCGTCGGCACGTGTAAGGGCATAAGCGTTTTTGTTGTTACTGATAACCCTTACTATCCCGGCATTTTCTATCGTGCCGTTTTCAATGTTTTTGAATATGGCTTCAAGATTCGTACCTCCGCCCGATACGCATACGGCAATCCTTAACATATTTCAACGCCTTTCTCACCGGCTTTGATCTCGCCAAGTTCCCATGCGGTCTCTCCTGCCGATCTTACAGCTTCTATCGTTGCCTCCACATCCCGTGCATCAACGCAAAGCACCATTCCGACGCCCATATTGAAGGTGTTGTACATCATTTCTTCGGAGACATCACCTTTCTTTTGCATCATCTTAAAAATGGGCGGAACTGTGTAACTTGCCTTGTTGACACTTGCAAGCACTCCGTCGGGAAGCATTCTGGGGATGTTTTCGTAAAAACCGCCGCCTGTTATGTGGCTGCATCCCTTAACCCTGATGCCTGCGTCCTTGACGCTTTTAAGCGCCTTAACGTATATCTTGGTGGGAGCGATAAGTGTCTCGCCGAGCGTTGCACCAAGCTCCTCGTAATATGTATTTAAACTCTCTTTGGTCATGTCAAATATCTTTCTCACAAGTGAGAAACCGTTTGAATGAACTCCCGATGAAGCGATGGCTACCAGTTTATCGCCGGGCTTTATGTCGTCGCCCGTGATAAGGTCTTTTTTCTCAACGACTCCGACCGAAAATCCCGCAAGATCGTATTCGTCTTCGGGCATAAGTCCGGGATGTTCGGCTGTCTCGCCGCCCACAAGAGCACATCCGGCCTGCACGCAGCCCTCTGCAACACCCTTTACGATCGAAGCGATCTTTTCAGGATAATTCTTGCCGCAGGCTATATAATCAAGGAAAAACAAGGGCTCGCCGCCCGCACATGCAACATCGTTGACGCACATTGCAACACAGTCTATGCCGATGGTATCGTGCTTGTCCATCAAAAACGCAAGCTTAACTTTGGTACCGCATCCGTCGGTTCCCGACAATAATACGGGATCCTCCATGTCTTTGATCTTACTTAGTGAAAAAGCTCCCGAGAAACCTCCGATACCTCCCAAAACTTCTGGACGCATCGTCTTCCCAACGTGCTCTTTCATGAGTTTGACCGACTCGTATCCGGCCTCGATATCGACTCCTGCCTTTTTGTAATCCATGCTTTTTCTCCTTGATCTGTTTATTGGCGTTTGAGCGCCGGTTTATTTGGATTTTTCTTCTGCGTATGCTTTGTAACCGATCTCGTTTAATCTGGCATCCTTTTTCATGACGCCTTCTTTCATCTCAACCGTATAAGCCTTTAACTTGTCAAGAAGCGAAACATCGGATGTTGCAAGTATCTTGACTGCCAGAAGGCCTGCGTTCTGTCCGCCGTTTATGGCAACGGTCGCAACCGGTATGCCGCTCGGCATCTGAACTATCGAATAAAGCGAATCCCTGCCGCCCAAACTTGTGGTGTGCATCGGGATACCGATGACCGGCATGGGAAAAAGTGCCGCACACATCCCCGGAAGATGAGCCGCCATTCCCGCACCTGCGATTATGACCTTGACGCCTCTTTCCTCCGCTGTCTTTGCATATTCAAAAAACTCATCGGGTTCTCTGTGCGCCGAAATGATCCTCATCTCATAAGATATGCCGAACTCATCGAGCACTGCTGCCGCTTTTGCCATTACGGGCATATCCGAATCACTTCCCATTACTATGGATACTGATGCCATTTTTATACCTCTCATCATGCATATGCGGCGTACCGCCATGGGGCGAAACACCGGATACGGTTATTTTGTGGTTGTACCAATACTTCTACACTATATAGTGTACTTTAAGAATACCCCCCGCGCAACAATCAGATTGCACGAAAATAGTCAAATTCCCGCGTAAAGTATGTTACTGATAAACAATAGATCCGCTATGTTGAGCGCCAGTCCGATGTTGGCGAAAAGGTAAAATTTCTCGGGTTCACTTCGCCCAATAAGTGCAAGTATTATACCCACGGCCGAGAACAGCGTGCACAAAAACCCGACCGCACCGAAAGATCCCGGCACTTCGCCCTTAAATGCGTAGCTTAAAAGGATCGAAGTCACCAGGCTTACCAGTACGATGACTCCCAGGATAAAAGAAAATATCCCGGTCTTGGTATGCTTTTTGTCGGAGTAGATTATGTGTCTTTTTCTCATATGCCGATAGTGTTATCTGAAATTTTGTTATCCGTTTATACCCTATCTTGATGCGCCGTATATCTTGAAATAGTCTTCGATCGCCGCATAGATCGTATCGTCGATAATTACTCTTCCGTCTATCTCGCGATTATGAAGATATTCCTTAACTTCATCCATCGAAACGATCGCCGCCGTAGGAAATCCGTAAGTCTCTTTGATCTCATCAAGAGCACATTTGTCGCCCTTGCCTCTTTCGCAGCGGTTAAGGGAAACCATAAGTCCCAGTATCTTAACGTCGGCCTGTGCTTCGATTATGGGGAATGTTTCCTCGATAGATTTACCCGATGTCGTAACATCTTCGATGATCACTACTCTGTCACCGTCTTTTAATTTAGACCCCAGAAGTATTCCGACGTCACCGTGATCTTTGACTTCCTTGCGGTTTGAGCAGTATCTTATCTCTTTGCCGTAAAGTTTCGAAAATGCGATGACCGTGGCAACCGCAAGCGGGATCCCCTTATATGCCGGTCCGAAAAGTACATCGAAATCGGTACCGTAAACATCGTGTATCGCCTTGGCATAATATTCGCCCAGTCTTTCAAGCTGTGAGCCCGTTACATATGCTCCCGCATTCATAAAAAAAGGCGACTTACGCCCGCTCTTTAATGTGAAATCTCCGAATTTAAGAACATCGGCTTCCACCATGAACTTAATAAATTCCTCTTTATAGCTTTCCATGTTTAAACCTTTCCGTTACACAATCTGTTTGATAAAGTCCTTATTAAACCACTATATATTGTACCATAATCAAAACCGTTGGCAATACATTTGCTCCCGATTTTTAAATCTTAATATCTTAATCTTTCCTGAAATTTTCTTCATAAATCTTTCTTTTTACCTGTCCTGTGATAGTATATTGAAACTATGAAAATGAAGAACAATATTAACACAAACAAAAATTTAATCTCAAAACTGAATATAGGCAACAAAAAAGGCGTATTTACAGCCCGTCCGGCGGCAGTACTTCTGATATTGTCGCTTTTTGTCACGCAAGCCGGGTGCGGGGTGCTTGATACCCTGTTTAACGGAAGTTCAAACGACAATTTAACACCCGATACTTCGATAAGCGATGAAAACATCCCGGAAACATCCGTCGATACCGAAAACACTGCTCCGGCAAAGCCCGTTCCTTCAAAGACCAACAGCGATAAAACGGATGATAAAGATAAGGACAAAGACGGATCGGAAAGCAAAGTCACATTCGAAACGGTTGAACGTGAAATTACTTTTGAGCCCGCCGCAGGCTTTTACGACAAAGATATCTCCGTAAAGATGTCGCTTCCCGAAGGAAAACCCGGAAAGATCTACTATACGATAAACGGACTCGTCCCGGGACTCGGCGAAGTATTTACGGATGATATAAAACTTGCGGCAAACTCGGATGAGTCGCCCAACGTATACAGCATAAAAGCGATCGCGGAATTCGATGACGGTTCTTTTTCGGAAGTATTAAGTGCCACATACTTTGTCGGCAAAAACGTTTTTAACCGCTATACAACACCGGTCGTATCTATATCGGGCAATCCTTTTGAACTCACCGAAGGTGAAAATGCCGTATTGTGGGAAACGAACGCCAGAGAAATGAAAGGGTCGGATTCGGAAAGAAAGATCCGCATCGAAATGTTTACACAGGACGGCACGCCTTTCATATCCCAGACCTGCGGATTAAGGCCTTTCGGCGGATTTTCAAGAAACCTTCCGGTCAAATCGATGAAGCTCTATGCACGCAAGGAATATGATGTATTAAAGACATTTAAGACCGATATATTTAAAACTTCCAGAGTCGATGAACCCGACAAAGTCATTAAGTCCTATAAGCGTCTTGTGTTGAGAAATACCGCCAACGATTTCTACGGTGCACAGATAAGAGACGAATTTGCACAGATGCTGGCCGCAGATGCGGGGCTTCCCGATACCGAGGGAGTTCTTCCCGTTACGGTCTATATAAACGGCGGTTATTACGGCCTTTTCTGGATGCACGAAAACTATTGCGACAAGTATTTTAAGGAAAAATACGGTGATGAAGCACCCGGTGAATTTGTGGTGATAGAAGGTACCGAGGCACAGAAGACATC
>CACYCC010000265.1 GCA_902772805.1 uncultured Lachnospiraceae bacterium
CTGAATAGGCGCATTCATGGCCACTCGCTCTCCGAAAGATCTTCGCATGAAGTTTGAATCGTTAAGTTCGGGTATCGGTCTTAAGCGGTTGTAAAGCGTTTTTGAATACCCTGATTTCTTGGCGTTCTTTACGCAATCATCCAGAAACTCCTTGACTTTAGGATATGTTTTAAAATAATCGTCGATATATTTTGCCGCTTCCTTAACGGAAATGCTTAGATCTCGGCTGAGTCCGTAAGAACTTATACCGTATATGATACCGAAGTTGACCGCTTTTGCATTTCTTCTGTCAAGCGGTGTAACTTCCTCTATCGGCTTTTTGAATACAAGACTTGCCGTAGCGGCATGAATATCCTTATTTTCCCCGTATGCTTCGATAAGTTTTTCATCATCTGACATGTGGGCCATCAGCCTTAACTCGATCTGAGAATAATCGGCATCAACAAATACACAGCCCTTTCGGGGATAAAATACCTTTCTTAATTCCCTTCCGAGTTCAGTTCTTATTGGTATATTCTGAAGATTCGGTTCGGTCGAACTGATCCTGCCTGTTGCCGTAACGGTCTGATTAAAATGTGTATGGATCCTTCCGTCATCTCCGATAAATCCCGCAAGTCCGTCGGCATAGGTGCTCTTTAACTTGCTGAGCATCCTGTATTCCAAAATATCACTGACTATCGGATAATCGGGAGCCATCTTTTCAAGCACATCGGCAGCAGTCGAATAACCTGTCTTGGTCTTTTTGCCTCCGGGGAGTTTAAGTGTTTCAAAAAGCACTTCTCCGAGCTGTTTGGGCGAATTGATATTAAACTCGCATCCCGCGCTATTATAAATGGACTGTTCGAGTTTTACTATCGATGTTTCAAGCTGTTTTCCATATTCTTTTAAGGCTTCTTTATCGCACAGAACGCCTTCTTTTTCCATACTGTAAAGAACATATGAAAGAGGCATTTCTATATCATAAAACAGTCCTTCCATTCCGAGATCTTTGACTTTGCCAAGCAGTTCGTCGCATAAAAGATATGCATTCTCCGCAGAAATGCAGGCATAAAAGATCTTATCCTTAAGTGCTTCCTTGTAAGGTCTTGTATATCTTGAAAGATATCTCTCGCCGGCATCCACGCTGTTATATTCACCCTTAAGAGGATCGCAGAGATAATTGAGTATCTCAACATCCGTCATGCCGCGTCTGTATTCGCCAATATATTCATACGATCTCTTAATGTCAAATGTGGAGATTTTGCCTATCTTTTGGGAAACATCGGCCATTTTGCCAATTAAAAAATCATGCGTTACTGTAATAAAATATGTCTTTCCCCGGCCTTTGGAAACGGCGATACCTTCATCGCCGGCGGGATAAAAACCGATATGCTCTTCTCCCGCAAGTCCGTCAAGAAATTCAACTGCCCTGTCGTAATCGTTGATCGTTTCAAAAGAAAACTCTTCGACCGATCCGACCGTTCCCGCTTCACCTGTTGAGGAAGAGATTCCCTCAAACTTCTTGATCACACTGTTGAGTTCGTATTTTCTTAAAAGCTGTATCGAGTCGTCGTTAATAAAATCAAACATCGAACAGTCCTTAAGCTCAACTTTAACAGGGGCATCCGTAACGATGGTTGCAAGTGTTCTTGATAAAAACGCATTATCCCTGTCTTTTATAAGATTTTCTTTTAACGCCTTTTTGGTGATCTCGTCGATATGATCATAAAGGCCTTCAAGTGTTTTATATGTTGCTATAAGTTCTGTCGCAGTTTTAGGCCCGACTTTTGATACTCCGGGAATGTTATCGCTCGTATCTCCCTGAAGAGCTTTAACATCTATAAATTCAAGAGGGGTGACTCCATACTCGGATACGACATCTTTGGTATTATAATTGAATGTTTCGGTCTTTCCTCCGACCGTTTTGGGGATAGATACGGTAATATTGTCGCTTGCTATCTGAAGAAGGTCTCTGTCACCCGATAAAAGGGTAACCAGTAAGCCTTCTTTTTCAAACCTTTTGGCCAGAGTACCGAGAATATCATCAGCTTCATAACCTTCCAGTTCCAAAACCGGAATTCCCATGGATCTTAACAATTCCCTGATTATCGGAAGCTGTTCGACAAATTCGGGCATGGGTGCTTTTCTGGTACCTTTATACTCCGAAAACATCTTGTGCCTGAAAGTCGGCGCCTTCATATCAAACGCAACGCAAAGATAATCGGGTGTTGTATCATTGATCGTTTTTGAAAGAATATTAAAAAAGCCAAGAAGAGCATTCGTATGAATGCCGTCCTTGTTGGCCAAAAGAGGCAACCCGTAAAAGCCCCTGTTCATTATTGAATTACCGTCGATCAATAAGATTCTTTCCATTACTTATTCCGATTGATATATACCTTATCCTATATTTTAAAGATCACCTGTTTCTATAAAATAAGCATCATAAGCGCAGCAAAAAAAGCACTGGCATTAAAAAACAAAAATCCGAGAAATACCCGCTCGGCCCTGTCCTGTTTACGTCTTAAAGCCATGATCCTTTTCTTTTCGGCTTCCAGTTCATCGTCAACATTAAGACTGATGATCTGGTCAAGATCGTTCAAACCGACAGCCACCATATGTTGAACTGTAAGTTCCTCTTTGCAATTGGCACACGATCTGACATGCTCGATAAGATCAAGCGTATCGTCCTGAGACAAAGTACCGTTTAAATACTGAGGTATCTCACGTTCATACTTCTTACACTTTTGATATTCTTCATTCATAGATTTAGATTACACCAAATGAGCTTTTAAAAATTCGATCTGATCGTTATTGCATTTTTTGCCGAGTTCCGACCTTATATCGATAAAGAACACGTGATATGTATTCTCATCTCCGTATATCTCGGATTTGCATTCAACGCCTGCCGTTTCAAGAACCTTTTTCATGGGTTCAAGGTTTTTTACCAGAAAATCTCCGGGAGAACTGATAAGAAAAGAAGGCGGATAATATGCATCTATGTAATTCATTATCTTGATCTTTTCACCGTATATCTCGGGATTTTTTCCGATATATATCCGTTCAAGATCACGTGTATTACTGCCAAGCTCGGAAAGGGAATAAATACCGCATCCAAGCGACAAAGCGCGAAGTTCAAACTTGGGAACCTCAATTCCCATGATAGATGCATATTCGGCATTGGATACGCATACGGCATACTGGCTAGCGATCTGAGCTCCTGCGGAATCGCCTATCATAACAACATTGTTCAGATCAAGATCGTACTCATCGGCATGTCTGCATACCCATTTAAGAACACCGTTTGTCTCTATTACGGGTCTTGGAAAATTCATATGGGGACAAAGTGTATAATTGAAATTTATTACCGCAAATCCCGCACTTGCAAACATCATGGTGTAAAAAGAATATAATTCTTTATCCCCGTAAATAAATCCGCCGCCGTGACAGCTTACCAGTACGGGAAGTTTACCCGAATATTCTTTGGGCCTGTAAAGATCTAGCAAATGATTCTTTGGATCTTTTCCGTATCTGAGATCCTTAAAAACATCTATATCTTCGGGGACCGTAAGCCCCGCATCACGCTTTGCATCGTTCTTTTTGCAGTTTTTGTTAAATGTTCTGATTATAAAATAATCCTTGAGATTCATACTGTTCCCTCATACAAAATATTGATTTTTCACAAAATCACCCAAAGTTTATTCTACACCATTGACCTTCTTTTTGCTACATCAAATAATGTTGGACATATACTGATGAATATGTTAATATTTCTTTGTTTGAAAAAAGCCGGCATGTCGGAATGGCAGACGAGGCAGACTCAAAATCTGTTGTTGGCAACAACGTGTGGGTTCAAGTCCCACTGCCGGCA
>CACYCC010000266.1 GCA_902772805.1 uncultured Lachnospiraceae bacterium
ACCAGGAAACACGAGACGTACATCGCATATTCAAGTACCGGGAATTTGCGCAATGTAAGCGAATTGATAAGCGGTAACACCAAAAGGATACATGCTGCGTACGTCGTCGTTTTTCTGAATGCCGTCGGATACATGCAGTATTCGTAGTATACGACGGACAATAACAATATCGGATATGACATGCTCTTAAGCAGCATCCCCACCTGATACTGAAGAGTCGGAAACAACTTGACTATCAGCACATCATCCACCATCAGGCTTCTGATCAGGAACGCGGTCGCCATAAGCACAAACGACAGTACGACTTTGTCGCGCTTCATGGCAAGCAACTGGATCAGGCAAAATACCACGGTCACCAGCACAAAGCAGGCGATCACGAGCGACGTGGATATTCCTCCGACACGGACACTGCTGATCTTATCGGCTGTTCCGAAAAGGATGGTACCGGGCGTCGAACTTATGGATGTAACAGGCGTTATGACATACATTATGATCTCATATCCGCCGTCTTCGGCCTTGGGCAGTTTTATAACGTGGGGCGAGGGATATCGCGGGCTGTCGGATCGGAATGTATCTGTATATTTGACCGGTGTCCTGTTTACAAAAAGTATGTATTCACAGAACTCTCCCGGAATGATAAGCGCATACTCAAGTCTTGCCGGTGCATTTACGTAAAACCGGACCGTAGCCACATAATTGTCACCGTCACGGCATGCCTCCTGTCTGACCTCACCGAGAGAATCAAGCTGCAGCTTGATAGATTCATAACTTCCGAAGTTGTTGGGTGGGATCATTACCCTGGGATAGCACTCAAGTTTTCCGGAAAGATAATAAACTTCATCGGGATCTATGTAATACTCCATAGGAAGGTCGCTAAGAGTACCGAGGGCAAACTCCCGGGGCTGCATGAAAACAGTTATCCCGTAGTAAATACCGAACAAAGCCGCAGTGATCGCGAAGAACAATATGCACTTAAGGATCGCGTTGTTTTTCATAAGGCCATATCCTCCGGTGACTGCTCATCTTCCTGTCTTTCGGGCGGCACGACAAAAGAAACCGAAGTGCCCACACCCGGTTCACTCTGTATTACGAGGCCTTTTCCGAATCTTGTGATAAGGCGTGTATTGATGCTGCTTAAGCCGATCCTGGTAGTCTGAGGGAACGCATCGGGAAGTCCCGCCAGCATATCCTCGGGAATACCTTTACCGTTATCGGATACGTCTATCTGGCAGTATTCCTTGTAAAGAGCGATCGTAAGAGTAACCTTTCCGCCCTTTTTGCTATCTTCAAGTCCGTGCTCTATCGCATTTTCAACCAGGGGCTGGATGGAAAGCGGCGGAACGGAAACAACAGGTACAGTCTCGGGAAGCCTGTACTGAAAATCGAGTTCCGGGTACATTTCTTTTTCAATGGCTACATATGCACGGGTGAGTTCAAGTTCATTGGAAAGCGGAACGATACCCTTAAGCTGCTGGAAATTAAGAGTATGACGCAAAAACTTCGAAAGAGCTATCGTAAGATCTTCGGCCGCAAAAGGGTCCGAATCACACTTCTCCCTGATAAGATCCAGCGTATCAAACAAAAACTCCGATTTTAACTGCGTGCAACGAAGAGCATTGTCGGAATGTCCGATGCTCTCGATGGTTTCGGAAAGCGAATCCGACATCTTTTTGGTGCGATAGATCGATTCTTTGTAACGTCTTGTAAGCATGAAGGTATGCAAGAAAACGTAAAACGGGATCATCATTACCCTGAAACTCAAGAAATCGATCTTTAACACCAGAAGTATCGAAGACGGCACAAAAGAACATATCAGCAACACATAAGATATCAGCGAATAAATATGTATCTTTGCACCCGTATTTATCATTTTATAGGAAACATAAAGTCCGAAAATACATGCAACAATAAAGATGATCTCCGAAATGAGATACACCCACTGGGCAATGGCAGGCACAACGGCTAACGACGCAATAGCCATGGTACCGGCAATATAGTTGTAGATGCGGAAATATATGTTCTTTTCACGGGAGATCGCAGTCCCGTTGTAGAGATTCATTGCAAGGGAACTTAAATTGAGAGTGATAAGATAGATATTATCTGAAAAGCCCATCGACTGCATGCCGTCCCCGATCAGAAGTGACGGGGTAAGCGCAAGCCGCTGGGCTACATTGATGGCAAAACAAAAACAAAGGACAGGAAACCAAAGGGTACGGTTAAGTCCCTTGTAATATCTGAAAAGGATCAGATAATATAAGCCGGTAAGTATACAGGTCGCAAAACAGAACGCCCGTAAATAAGCAAACATACTACTCCTTTGCGGATATGCCCGCTTATAAGGAGCGGACCATTTCCTTTAATTCTTTGGACGGTTCGGTGCCGTATTCTTCGTAGAGCATGTTGCAATAACGATCGTAATATTCCTTGACTGCTGCGGGCGGAAGCTTTGTGGATTTGAGCTTTATTATCTCCCTTACAGCGTTTTCTTCGTAAAGATCGACTTTCAAGATGCTCTCATAGCAGATGATCGCACCGTCAACCTTTCCGGCTTCGGCACAAAGTCTGCCTGTATGATAAAGAAGTTCAACGTATCTGTTTTCAAGCCAGCCTCTCGCATCCTCGGCCCAGTCGTAAAATCTGTTCTCAAGGTAAGGACCTTTGTAGAGATTTATGGTTGCCTGAGATTCTTCGAGACTGAGAGCTTCAATATTTGAAACTTTCTTTCTGAATTCAATATAATCACAATTTATTTTCAATAAATTAACACTGTAATCGTCGTGGTCTCTTATGAGCACATCGACATATCCGATATCGGCAAGAGTGGAGCGGATATATGTGCAGGTAACTCTGAAATTGTTGGCCGCTTTGTCAAGATCCGCATCGGGCCAAAGGCTGTCGAGTATCATATCCTTGGAACGGGGACGTCCTTCGGAATGGATCAGAAATGCCAGGAGTTCCTCGGCTTTTGAAGTTCTGAAACGTATATTTTCGCCTTCATCGGGTGATTTCCTGATCGAGAAAGAACCAAGACAATTGACGTAAAGCCTATCTTCCTTGACTTTATGCTCTTTGGAGAGTTTCTTTTCCATGATATCGATCTGAGCGGTAAAGTCTTCTCTTGAAAGAGGCTTTAAAAGATATCCCGTGGCATGTGCCCTGAATGCTTCAAGCGCATACTGGTTGTAAGCCGTTACGAACACTATCTCTATATAGGGATTTGAATCCATCAGCAATTCCGCAAGTTCAAGTCCCGTCATGCCCGGCATCTCAATATCCAGAAATGCAATGTCGACATGGTTGTTCTTAACATATTCGGCCGCTTCCGCGGGTTTTGTAAATGTGGAAAGAAGATTGAGCCTGCTCTCCTGTGAAATGAGTCTCTCAAATCTGTTAAGAGCGTTCTGCTCGTCGTCTACTGCGATAACATTAAACATACCCTACCCCTCTGCTTATCCGTATCTATCCGTATTGAAAAAAATACCTCCCGCATTTTACGGGAATTAACCTTATATTAAATAATATATACAAAATCGCCCGATTTTACAAGTCTTAACGAAGTTGCTCCTACAGAGACTTTTATGCTGATTTAAACCAAAACTCCCAACCAAATATAATCATGATTAGGAGTTTTCTTTAATACCAAATATGTACTCAGTTTATCAGATTAAGCAAGAATCCCGGTTGAGCCATTCCATTTTCCCGCATATTGTCATAAACAGCCTCCCAAACTCCGTCAGCATGTTCAAATTGTCGTGACATCCTGGCAATCATCAGAATGCGCCATTCAAATTCGGGAAACTTTCTTTCACTCATATAATGAAATACCGTAAGACAGCGGTATGCCGAGTAAAACATGAGAATGAACAATACACCTTCCCAAATAGAACGACCTTTATACTTTTCCATAAAATGCCTAAACAGAAAATACACCAATAACTGCTCCTGCTCTGTCTCCGAAACATTTTCGTCAAAAGTCAAAAACGCATTCTGCCATAATTCATCAGTATTGTCCGATGCATTCGACAAATAGTCCAACACCTGATAAAATTCATTGACTAATGCAGGAATCCTTGCTGTTTTCAAAAGGGCATTTACATATATGCGTACAAAGCGTATTTTTTCCGCAATAGCTCTTTTCCCCGTAAGAATCTGTGCGATCACCGGCGCATACTGATCCACATCGCTAAACAGTTGAACCAAAGGAGCCGTTGGCTCCTTGTTGTCGATCAATTCCTGCATCTGATATGCATAAATAATCATAGCAGTCAATCGTTCTCTTACAAAGAAATCACGCTCTTGCAAAATGTCATGTATCGTAGTATAAGCACGAATCGCCTCATTAAACTTATCCCAATCTTCAGTATCGGAAACAATTTTCACCTTGTCCTCATCAAATGCGTATTGTTGTTTATCTTCGCGGCCAAGGATCATTCTCCCCGCCTCAGGACATGAAATACTGATCGTGGCGAAAAGAATATCTCCGGCCTGATAAGCTACTCTCGGATAATTTTGGCAGGTATTGCACATCGCCTCCGGACCGATATTTTTATAGACCCTGCATAGATTCTCTTCATCCAAAAACGGACACCTGCCATCTTTTTGCATTTCGAAATATATATTTCCTTTATCGTCTGTTTTTATACTTTTTCGAAGTTCATCTCCAAAGGTCCCTTCAAGATCCTGATACCTTTTATTGCTATCCGGATCTATAGTTACCTTCCAACCTGCACAGCAAGTATCCGGACATTTTCCCCCAATACACTCAAATTCTGCAAATTCATCCATGATCAGTTTTTTCATTGATAATCCCCTTTAATTTTGTTTTTTAATGTAACTCCAACCTTTTTGCTTGTTCAAATTCACAATCGTCGCCTCATAATCTATATTACATTGCTTTTACAGATTATGTCTACTTTTAATATGTATCTGTGATGCTTTATTGCAATATATAGCAGTTTTTGCAAATGCTATGGGATCATACGTTTGTTCAAGCTCTATAATACTTATCAATTGACTAATCATGTTTATGAGAAGTATGATGATAGGGACAATTTAAGGAGCCGTTCCGCCCCACATTGCCCGGACCGGCTTTGGAGTGATCGATATGAGAAAAATGGAATTTAAAATGGAAAGACCGGGTCAGGTAAAAGAAGGGGATAAAGTAAGCATTACCGAAGGATTGCTGCCGAGTAACTATTACTACATCATAAACCCCGCAGTCGCAATGTCGGGAAACATACCTTTTAACAAGCGGCTCAAGTCAAAAGAAGGCCTGGTAACAGCTGTAATTGAAAATGCACGTGGCTATTATGTCACCGTTAAATTTAACGAGGAGGAACCTACATGAAAGAGATAAGTACACCCAATGCCCCCGCCGCTATCGGCCCTTATTCACAAGCCATAGTATCAAGAGGACTTGTTTACTGTTCAGGACAGATAGCCATAGTTCCCGGAACAGGTGAGATCGTGCAAGGCGGAATAGAAGAACAGGCAACAATGGTATGCCAGAATATAGGCGCTTTGTTAAAAGCAGCCGAGACTGATTTTACAAAGGTTATAAAGACCACATGTTTCCTGGCTGATATGAACGATTTTGCAAAGTTCAACGAAGTTTATGCAAAATACTTTGTATCGCGTCCCGCCAGAAGCTGTGTAGCCGTGAAGACTCTTCCCAAGAACGTTTTGTGTGAGATCGAGGTTATCGCCGAGGAATACTCGGCTCTTGACAATCCGTTTAAATAAAAAAGCGGGGGTCTGTCCCCCACTTGTTAGGGGCCTCCCCACTTGTGGGGAGCCCCATTTTTTATTTCAGCGCATTCTCTGCTTCTTCAAGAGAAGCGTAGCCGTACATCTTAACGCTGTTAAGCATTGTGAGTTTCGT
>CACYCC010000267.1 GCA_902772805.1 uncultured Lachnospiraceae bacterium
TCTGTCTTGACTATGCGCATGCCTGTCTTGTGACGGATAGAACTGAAGAATGGTTTTCGGCACTCGCCAAGTATATAGGTCATATTCACATAAATGACAATGATCTAAGATCCGATCTTCATCTTTCGCTCGGCGACGGAAAGATCGATCTTGTAAGATTTAAGTCTTTGCTGGATCGATATAAACCGGACTGCAATATACTTCTTGAAGTGTCCGGATATGACCGTACCGTTAAATCTCTTGAAAAGATAAGGTCACTGTGATGTAAATTTTTAACCCGTAACGATGAGGTAGTTTGCAATGAACGGTAATGAAGAATTAAAGGCTATGCTCGATATCGCCATCGCGCTCTCTTCGGAGCGTGATTTTAACAAGCTTTTCAATATCATCATCGCAAGAAGCATGGAGATCACCGGATGCGATGCGGGAACTCTTTATCTTGTGAATGACGGAAAACTTGAATTTAAGATCATGAAGACGTTATCGCTTGGTATCGATCGGGGAAGCGACGGAGCCAAAATAGAACTTCCGCCGGTTGAAATGAGCAGAGAAAATATATGCGCCTATGCCGCGATCTCACGGGAAACGCTTAACATTCCCGATGTGATGCAAAATGATGTCTTTGATTTTTCGGGCCCAAAGCGTTACGACAGCCTTACGGGATATCATACTGTTTCGATGCTGGTTGTGCCGCTTATAGACAGTGACAATACCGTTGTCGGCGTGCTTCAGCTCATAAACTGTCTTGACGGGGCGGGCAATGTGGTTTCTTTTGCCGAATCGATGGAAAAGACCGTATACGCACTCGCCTCCCTCACCGCCATTGCCGTTTCCAACATGCGTTATCGCGAGGAGTTAAAAGAACAGTTGTGGTCGTTCACTCAGGCGATGGCAACGGCGATCGATGAGCGCACTCCGTATAACGCCTCTCACACCCGCAAAGTAGCCGAATACTGCGGCATGATAGCCGATCATATCAACAAACTTAATGCCGCGGGCGAATGCGACGATCGATTTGACGAAAACCGCCGCGAGCAGCTTGTAATGGCTGCCTGGCTTCACGATATAGGCAAGATGACCGTTCCGCTTGAAGTCATGAACAAAGAAACCAGGCTTAATGGCCGGGAGAATGTGATAAAAGCAAGACTGGAGATCTTTAAGCTCCGCGCGGAACTGATGACGGAACGCGGCGAAAAGAACAAGGTCTGGCTTGACAGTGTGATCGCGCAGATCGATGCGGCGAACAGGATGGTTGACAAGGTCAACGGTTCGGGATTTATTGATGATGCTACCCTTACGTCGCTTAAAGCGGTGCTCGGATATGAATTTATGGGCGAACCCTTCTTTACCGAAGGGGAAAAAGAAGCCTTGAGCATCAGAAAGGGTACCCTTACAGACGGTGAGCGCAAGATCATGGAGAATCATGTTGTGACTACCGGGAAGATCCTTGATAAAGTTCATTTTAACAAGGCTTTTGAAAATACGCCTGTATGGGCCGCAAGACATCATGAATGTTTAAACGGCGAGGGATATCCTGCGGGGCTTAAAGGCGACGAGCTCGGCCTTGATGAAAGGATCCTGGCAGTTTCTGATATCTGTGACGCACTCCTTGCGACCGACAGGCCCTACAAAAAGCCGATACCGCTTGATAAGGCGTTTGAGATCATGCGTGATATGGCTTCGGAAGGCAGGATTGACGGTAAAGTGGTCGGATATTTATACGATTGCCTGAGGGAACAATAATGTCTGAGAAAAAGAAAACGAAAAACAATACCCAAACCGGATCGGCTAACAGCGCGGAAAAGACGGGATTTTTCAACACGTATTTCGGTTTTTTCGTAAAAGTGGGTCTTATCGTTATCGTATGTGCGATACTGATCGGAGGCTTTTTGCTGTACGAAGTGGGTTTTAGGGCCGTGATAGTTAAAGAAACACGGGGTATCGTGACCGTAGAGGGAGAAAAGAATAACGGCGATGCCTATGTGGGAGAGCGTCTTCAGGCAGGAGATGATGTTGACGTTAACGATGCTTCGGGTTTAACTCTTTGCCTGGACAGTGACAAGTTTGTATATGCCGAAAACAAGACGCATCTTAAACTTAAAACAGCTCTGTTATCACGCGGCAGCAGGATAAAGATATATATCGATGACGGTTCCGAACTCAATGTTTTAAAGAATAAACTGGATAAATACGATTCTTATGAGGTTGATACACCGAACGCCACCATGTCGGTGCGCGGAACGGTTTTCAGGGTAAGCGTATACCGCGAGGACGGTTATGTGTATACTTTGCTGGAAGTACTGGAAGGTGTGGTGCATGTTCATCTTAAGACAACACTTGATGAATATACGGATGTCGAGCGGGATTTTGAAGCAGGCAGCCGGGTACTTATGAGAGCACGCGAAGACATCTCCGAGTTTGTAACGATAGAAGAGAATGTGTCGTACAGTAGCGATCCTTATTACACAGGCGCACCCCTTGGAGGAGCAACGGGCAGTTCAAACGATGATACAGACGGCGGTAACAGCACTTCATCGTCCGCAAGCAATACGGGCGCAGGCGCGCCCGAAGGTGATACGGCGGACAACGGTACGGAAGACGACGATCATATCCACAGTTTTTCGGATTGGACAGAAGTGAGTGGGGAGACCTGTACAAGCGGCAATACGGAGGTAAGGACCTGCTCGGTTTGCGGATACAGTGAAACCCGGTCGACAAAACCGGCTTTGGGACATAACTGGGAATACCGTGAGGATCTGTCGGATCCGCTTAATTACAGGGAATACTATGAATGCACAAGATGTCATGCGGAAAAGCCGTACCCGTGATAACAACTTTTAAACATTTTAAAACATCGAAGCGGTAACATTTATGTATGATACGCTTTCACTGTTAA
>CACYCC010000268.1 GCA_902772805.1 uncultured Lachnospiraceae bacterium
GTACTGAGGATCTTCATGAGGCAGACGATTGACAGGCTGTTGGAGGGCAAATTCAATTACGACAAGGGTTCGCTTGATTTCTCGTGTTCTCGTATCGAATTGACTCTTTCTCCCGATGAACTGTATACAGGTTCTTTCAGCATTCTTAGTCCCGCGGGCAGTTATACCGAGGGCTACATTTTCTGCCATGATATCCGTATGCATATCATTTCCGACCGCTTCAGCGGAGCCGGTGAAGAGATCGGATTTGTGTTCAGCGCCAAGGGACTTGAAGAGGGAAGCGTCGTTAAAGGCGAGATCGATGTGGTCTCCAATCAGGGCGAGTATTATCTTCCCTATGTCGTAACGATCGCACATTCCACTCTTGAATCAAGTCTTGGAAGCATCAGAAATCTGTTCCATTTCGCAAACCTTGCAAAAACAGACTGGGACGAAGCCGTCAAGCTCTTTTATTCGGATCGTTTTGTTGAGATATTCAAGGGAAACGACAAAAAGTATTTAAGGGCATACAATGCTTTAAGCGCCAATTTTGGCAATGAATCAAATGTTGAAGAGTTCCTGCTTGAGATCAACAAAAAGCAGCCCATCGAATACATTGTCGAGAGGCAGGAACTTGTGCTTGACGAACCTCTTGCCAAGACCGAAGAATACATAGACATAACAAGAAACGGCTGGGGATATACTTTCCTGTCGGTAGTCTGCGATGCGGACTTTGTTGAGATTTCCAAGGAAACGCTCTCGGACAATGATTTCCTGGGTAATTATTTAAGATACGCCATTACGATAGATCCCGAAAAACTCCATGAAGGCAACAATTACGGTGCGATCAGGTTCTACAATCCCTTTACCGAATTTGAGATCAGGATAAAGGTGACCGGTAACCTCGTGGGCCGTCAGGAGATACTCAAAAACATAGAAAAGAACCATATGTATATCGATATGGTCACTTTATATACGGCATTCAGATTAAAGAGAATGTCAACGGATTCCTGGATCGCACAGACCGGTATCATCGTAGACAGACTGACCTCTCTTTATCCCGACGACCTCGGAATAAAGATGTTCAAAGCCCAGCTTTTGATAACCGAAGAGCGATACAACGAAGCCAAGTGGATACTTGACCGCATAGAAAACGAATTTACCGCATTAAGCGACCGCCATACCACGCACTGGGCATATTACCTGTATCTGACGACTCTGATCGACCGGGAAGAAGGGTATATCGACCGGATAACCGAGGAAGTTCAGAACATTTACAACATGGATTCCTCACAGTGGAGGGTTGCGTGGCTCCTTCTTTATCTTTCGGAAGAGTATGCCATCAGTCCTTCCAAGAAGTGGCTTTTTATCGAAAATCAGCTGGCTCTTAACTGTACAAGCCCCGTGATGTATGTCGAGGCTGCCAATATGCTGATGTTAAATCCGGCGTTTTTGTCCAAACTTACCGATGTGGAGGTAAGGGTTTTAAGGTTTATGGCACGGGAAAACATCTTAACGCCCGAGATCGCAAGACAGACCGTGTTCTTAGCCGAATCAGGCAAGTGGTACAGTGAGGGACTTATAAAGATACTTCAGTCCTGCTACGACATTCTGGCAGATACCGAAACACTCTCGTGCATATGTACACTTCTTATATCCCATGACAAAAAGGGACCGGAATATTTCCAGTGGTACAAGCTTGCCGTCGAAGAAGAGGCAAGGGTTACGCGTATATATGAGTATTATATGATGTCACTTGACACTTCACGCGTACACAAGCTTCCCAAGATGGTATATCTTTATTTCTCGTACCAGAACGACCTTGACTGGAAGCTTACCGCATATCTTTATGCAAGAGTCATAGAACTTCGAAGTGAGATGGAAGAGATCTTTTTATCCTACAAAGATCAGATCGACCGTTTCACCATCAACGAGATCGACGCGGGCCATATGAACAGGGATCTTGCGGTGATCTACAGATTTGTTTTGAACGAAAGCCTTATCGGCCGGGAGATGGCCGTTAAGCTTGCTCCGCTCATATTCACTCACCGCATCAGCATAGATTCCGACATCGTATCGAAGGTCATCGTATATCAGAGCCGCGAGATAACGGGCTGTTCTTATCCCGTCATCGACAAAGAGGCGTTTGTCCCCATATACAACAGGGACTTTACGATCGTTTTCGAAGATGCCTTCTCGAACAGATATATGAAGAGCATAAATTACGACATCGAGAAACTGATGGTGCCCGGAAAACTTGCCAACATGCTGCTTGAATATGTTGAAGACAATCTTTCTTTTGACGTATATGCGTGTGAATGCTCAAGCGAAATGGTGGATATCAACGACGAAAACCGCGTGAGATACCAGCGTATCCTCGATGCTCCCGAAATAGAAGCATCTTATAAGACCGAGATACGTTCGAAACTCATGCAGTACTATTACGATAACGACAAGATCAGGGAACTCGATGCGATATTGAACGATCTTGACGCATCGGTACTTGGCAACAAGGAGCGTAATTCCTGCATTAAATTCATGATAATGCGCGGAATGTACGATAAGGCCATAGACTGGATCTATGATTACGGTACAGAGGGGCTTGATTCCAAGGATACATTAAAGCTCTGCTCCAACCTTATCGTAAGGAGTGATTTCGAACCCGGCAAGGCCATAACATCGATCTGTGCGGACTGCTTTTCAAAGGGCAAGTACGATGAGACGGTACTTAATTACCTTTGCAACAATTATAACGGTCTTACCAAGGACTTAAGAAAACTCTTTACCGCGGCCGAGAACTTCAATCTCGAAGTATACGGAATGTGCGAGAATCTCCTGGTACAGATGCTGTATACGGGTTATTACGTTTCGGACCGGATGAACATATACAGAAAGTATATTCAGGGTTCGCCCTCCATCAGCATAAGGCTCGCATTTCTGGCGCAGTGCTGCTTTGACTATTTTGTCAAAGAACAGCTCACGGAAGGATATGTATTCGACGAACTTACGAAACTCAAATCCCAGGGTGAAAAGATGCTTAAGGTATGCATGCTGGCATATGTCAAGTATTACGCCGAAAGCCTTGAACTCGTGGATGAAGAGGTAAGCGCCAATATCAGTGAATTCCTGCACATCCTTATAGACGGCGGATTGTACTTCTCGTACTTCAAGGAATTTATGGAAAGAGGCTACGAGCAGGTAAACCGTTTTGCCGACAAGACGTTTATCGAATACAAAACGGCGCCGGGACGCAAGGTATTCATCCACTACATAATCGAGTGCGATGAAAACGACAGCAGCGATTATATAACGGCAGAGATGCCCGATATCTACGGCGGACTTCATTCGATGCCTTTTGTGCTTTTCTTTGGCGAGAATCTGCTCTATTACATTACCGAAGAAGTTAACGGCGATGAGCAGTTAACGGAATCGGGCAACATCACCAAGAGCGATATCGGTTCGGACATCGCATCGAGCCGCTTCAGTGAGATCAACGATATAGTGATCGCTCATACGCTTCAGGATTATGACGCGCTTGAGCATCTGATATTCGAATACAGACGCAAGGAATACATGACGGGCAGACTGTTCGTCAGAAAGTAACGGTAACCAAAACTCTATGGAACCTTTGGGACAGGATATCAAAAAGAATAATAAAGAATTCGCGATCGGTATCGACATCACGGACACTTATTCACAGATAAGCGTAGCGGGGGTTGAGACCGAGAGCGTGGAGACTGTCTCCGTCGTGCCCGGCCAGACCAACTTTATGGTCCCGACCGCTTTATTTAAGCGCGCCGAAGTTAACCAGTGGTTTGTGGGAAACGATGCCGTCAAATACAAGGATACCGAGGGTTACTATGTTGACGGACTCATCTCAAAGGCAAGAGACGGCGGAGAGGTTACAGTCGGCAACGATTCTTTCAGACCTTCGGCACTTCTGGCGCTCTTTTTAAAAAGACTGCTTACGCTTGCCAATCCCATAGCGTCTCCCTCTGCGGTCACCTCGGTAATGATAACCGTTGATGTACTCGATCATGAACTCGTTACCGCCCTTACGGAAGCCGTATCGTCGCTTTCTTTAAAGGCCGGAGAGATACATTTCCAGAATCACATGGAAAGCTTTTACAATTACGTTCTTTATCAGCCCAGGGAACTGTGGATGAGAGATGTTGTTCTTTTTGACGCAACGGGTGAGTACATCAGAAGTTTAAGGATGGAATGCAACAAAAACACGACGCCCGTCGTTGCGTTTATCGATTCCCACGAAGACGTGCGGCTTAAGATATCTAATATCGACGAACCCGGATTCCCTGGACTTTTCGGCAATTTCACGGATTCCGTTATGGATTCGCATGAGATCTCCGGTATTTATCTTATAGGTGATGCGTTCAAGGAAGAATGGTGCAAAGATTCTATCGCTAAACTCTGTACGAGGGGAAGGGTGTTCCAGGGCAACAACCTTTTCTCGAAGGGTGCGGCGCTCGGTGCCAAAAACGTGGTGAGTCCTTCCGTTATCAGCAGCGGATATGTATTTCTGGGTAACGATAAGCTTAAGTCCAATGTAGGTCTTAATGTAAAAAGAAGGGGAGAGAACTCATATCTGGCACTCCTTGACGGCGGTATCAACTGGTTCGATGCCCACACGGAGTGTGATATCATACTTGACCAGGGTAACAGGCTGTTACTTGTCATCACGCCGCTTACGGGTAAAAACCCCGAACTTGCGGAGATCACCTTAGGAGACCTTCCGAAGCGCCCGCCCAAGACCACAAGGCTTAATTTAAAGATCAGGATGCAATCCGAAAACAGAATGCAGATCACGATAAAAGATCTTGGATTCGGGGAACTGTTCCCCTCCAGCAACATTGAATGGAACGAGGTGATCAGCGTATGAACCGTGTGCTTACATGTGTCGGCGAATATGCTGCGACACCGTTATATATCGACAAAGTATATGTAAATATCTATTCCGCCGAAGAACTGTGCTATGTGCTTTACGAAAATGCATTTTTGATCGATAAGGACATTCTTGATCGGAAACTCGTCGACTGGATCGACAAAGAGTTAAAGCTTTCGGATCTTGCAAGGGATCTGACGGTGCTTATCAATCAGAATGCCTCAGCAGCAGCGTTCGTGGGCACCATCCTTTCGTATGTGGGATACTATTCCAAAGATGAGATATCCAAAGCCGAAAGCATCTTAAGGATGAACGTATCGCTTAACATATTCGAAAAGTGGAAAGCCAAAGCGGACTTTATGGCCGAAAGCCGTCACTACATTTTGGCGATCCGCGAATACGAGAAACTGTTAAGATCGATGCCGGATACGGACCTTCCGCTCATAGCAGCGGTATACAACAATTTAGGCGTTGCCTATATGAATCTCTTTTTGTGCGATTCAGCACTTAAATGCTTTGAAAAGTCTTATGAGGCCGACAACAATCCCGAGGCCTTCAGACACATGCTGATAGTAAAAAGAATGAGCATGTCCGACGAAGACTATATAAAGGAGATCGCTCTTGATGAGTCTTCATACAAAGCTTCGATCACGATCGAAACGGATATGGAAGAAGCCCGCAAGGCTTTTGACAAGAGCGAACAGGCTCAGAACTTAAATGCTTTGTTTGAACTTAAAAATACCGGAGACAGTGCGGAATATTATGAAAAGATCGGCAGGATCGCCGCCAAATTAAAGGACGATTACCGCGACATAGTGCTTGAAGCGGCACACACGGAGATCGCGGCCGACAGGGAAGACTGATGGGATTTTTAAAAAATCTGTTTCTTGGAAAAACTGAATATCTCGACGAAGACGATTTCGACTATGATGCCGATTACGAAGATCCCGACTGGGACCGTATGGCCGGTGACAGGGAACCGCTTGACTTGGGCGACCCCAACGTCATGGAACAGTATGTCAGAAATTGTCTTGAGCAGATGCGTGAGGCTTCCAATGAGATGGACAGGCTTACGCGTGAATACGATGCCGTTTCGAGCCAGTTAACAGACCTTGAAGAGGTCGAGGAGATCCCTGCGGGAGAGCGCAAAGAGATCGAAAACATGGCGACGCATATCAAGGAACTGAGAGCCGAACATGACGCATATGTCATGAAAGAAAGTTCGATGACCGACCATGAATACAAACTTGTCGAATCCATAGAAGACGAGATCGCGGGAGCCGTTAAAAAGCTCGAGGAAGAGGAAGAATATCGTAAAAAGGTCAAGCATGATCTGAGAAGGCTCGATCATGAGCGTCACGCCTATGATTACCGCAAAAACGATCTTGAACAGGGGATCGAAAATCTGCGCGGTACGGCTTTAGTAGCCATGGGGGCGGCAGCAGCGCTCATATTTATTTTATTTTTAATGCAGGTGGGCCTTAAACTCGATGTCGTGATAGGTTATTATATAGCGGTCGCGATGCTGGCGGTTGCCCTCACGGTGATATTTGTGAAATACAAAAATTACACACTTGAGCGGGACCGCGTCGGCAATACTATCAACGAGATCATTCTTTTGCAGAACAAAGTAAAGATAAGATACGTCAACAACAAAAACCTGTTAGACTACCTGTATCTTAAATATGATGTCCCGGACGCGTGGACGTTAAGAGATCTTTACGACAGATTTGAAAAAGAAAAAGAAGCGCGCAGCAAGTTTGAAAAGAACGAGAAGGTCTATCAGGAAGAGCTGGCAAGGCTTGTAAGGGAACTTCGCAAGTTCAGGATCAAGGATCCCGAAGTCTGGATACATCAGGTCGATGCGATCGTGGATCCCAAGGAAATGGTGGAGACCAGACACGGACTTATAAAGCGCCGCCAGAAGTTAAGAAAACAAATGGAATACAACCAGGATATCGCCACAGAGGCATCGGATGCCATCAAGAAAGTCATAGAGGAGCATCCGAAGTCACGTACGCGAATCGTGGAACTTATAAATATTTATGAAAAGGGAGAGAAATGATCATGGGTACAGACGTATACACAAGCCCGCTTTCGGAAAGATATGCCAGCAAGGAGATGCAGTATGTTTTTTCGCCCGACATGAAATTCAGGACATGGAGAAGACTCTGGATCGCACTTGCCGAGACCGAAAAGGAGCTTGGTCTTAATATTACAGACGAGCAGATAGAAGAGTTAAAGGCACACAAGGACGATATCAATTATGACGTGGCAAAAGAACGCGAAAAGGAAGTGCGTCACGATGTTATGAGCCATGTATATGCATACGGTGTTCAGTGTCCCAAGGCAAAGGGCATCATCCACCTCGGCGCAACATCATGTTACGTAGGCGACAATACCGACATAATCGTCATGAACGAGGCACTTAAGATCGTCCGCGCGAAACTCATCAACGTGCTTGACAAGCTGTGTTCTTTTGCAGATGCCAACAAAGCGGTACCGACACTCGCATTTACACACTTTCAGCCCGCACAGCCCACTACCGTCGGAAAAAGAGCGACTCTTTGGACTCAGGATTTCTTAAGCGACCTTGAGGATCTTGAATATGTACAGTCAACACTTAAACTTTTGGGATCCAAGGGAACGACCGGAACACAGGCTTCGTTCCTGGAACTATTCGAAGGCGATAACGATAAGATCGACAAGATAGATCCGATGATCGCCGAAAAGATGGGCTTTAAGGCCTGTTACCCGGTATCCGGTCAGACCTATTCAAGAAAAGTTGACACGCGCGTCTTAAACGTGCTTGCCGGAATTGCCGCAAGTGCGCACAAGATGAGTAACGATATAAGACTTTTGCAGCACTTAAAAGAAGTCGAGGAGCCCTTCGAAAAGAGTCAGATCGGTTCTTCGGCAATGGCTTATAAGAGAAATCCCATGAGAAGTGAACGTATCGCTTCGCTTGCCCGTTACGTCATGATCGATGCTCTCAATCCCGCGATCACGAGCGCAACGCAGTGGTTTGAGCGAACTCTTGACGATTCCGCCAACAAGCGTATCGCGATCCCCGAAGGATTTCTGGCGATCGACGGTATCCTCGATCTGTGTCTTAACGTTGTTGACGGTCTTGTCGTTTATCCCAAGGTCATCAATAAGCGTTTGATGAGCGAACTTCCTTTCATGGCGACCGAAAATATCATGATGGATGCCGTTAAGGCAGGCGGAGACAGACAGGAACTTCACGAAAAGATCCGTACACTTTCGATGGAAGCCGGCAAGAATGTCAAAGTTGAAGGTAAGGACAATAACCTTCTTGAACTCATTGCCAATGATGAGGCATTTAACCTTTCGTACGAGGAACTTGAAAAGGCAATGGATCCTTCCAAATATGTGGGAAGGTCGGTGCTTCAGACAGAGCGTTTCTTAAATGACTTTGTAAAACCCGTACTTGAGAAAAACAAAGACCTCCTCGGTAAGACCGCCGAGATCAACGTATAGCGGATTAAGGTATACGGAGAAAAAATATACTGCACAAGGAATTATGTCAACCAAAACGATCCGGTTTTTCGCGTTGGCTGCGGTGAGCGTTATGATAAAAAATATAGTATTTGATATCGGAAATGTTCTCGTTGATTTCGGATGGCGGGAATACATAAAAAGCTTTGGAGTAACCGATGAGGAATTTGACAGGGTTGTAGCCGCAACGGTTTACAGCAGTGCCTGGAGTGAATTTGACAGAGGTATTCTATCCGAAGAAGAGGTGCTTGAAAGCTTTTATGCTGCCGATCCGGATATGAAAGAGCTGATCTATAAGATTTTTTCAAAGATAAACGGGCTTTTGACACAGTTTGA
>CACYCC010000269.1 GCA_902772805.1 uncultured Lachnospiraceae bacterium
AGGCGTCTTGTAATGGTCATGCCAAGACCGGTGCCTTCGATATTTCGGTTTCTCACAACATCAAGTCTTTCAAATGATTCAAAAAGTCTGGGCATGTCTTCTTCTTTGATGCCGATTCCCGTATCCATGACTTCATAGCATAACTGAATGCGTTCATCCCGCCTTGTAACCTGGTTTATGCAAAGCGTTACCGATCCTGAGTCGGTATATTTGACCGCATTGGTAAGAAGGTTCATAAGTACCTGATTTATGCGGGCATCATCGCCGAAAAGTTCCGACGAGATCCCCCTGTCGATGTTGGTATTAAGATCAAGGTTTTTGGCTGCCGCACGCTCGGATATCGAATTGATGAGATATGATATCTGGGATGCGACATTGTATTTTGCCGGAACTATCTCCATTTTCCCGTCTTCGATCTTGGAAAAGTCAAGTATCCCGTTGATCAACTGTAAAAGGCTGTTGCCGGACTGTTTGATGTTTTCGGAATATCCCATGATATCGCGGTTGTCCGTCTCTCTTAAGATCATATCGTTCATACCGATGATCGTGTTGATGGGCGTACGGATCTCATGAGACATATCAGCAAGGAATCGGCTCTTGGCTTCGCTGGCTTCATCGGCCGCCTGCTTTTCAAGTCTTAACACTTCCTGTTTGTATTCCTGTTCCTGTCTGCTCAGCTGATCGAGCACTCTTGCAAGGAATATTGCTATGATGACGCTTATCAGTATGGCAACGCCGGCAGCAATGATAAATCCGCGCATAAGTGAATATACGCTTCCTTCAAGTACTTTCATATCGGTAGCTATGCACACATACCACCCGGTATTGATCATGTCGGCAGATACTATTCCCCTTACGATACCGTCATAATCGTTTATAAAGATCATTCTGCCGGTATCGGCTTTAATATTGTCCACCAGCAATTCATACGGGGAATCGGGGACATCCATAATATTTATTGGTTTATCGGAATAATCATATGCGCTGTAGGGATGAGTGATGACCTGCATATTCTGATCGAGCAAAAATGCATAACTGCCGTCGTCGACATCCGCGCGGCTTACCATATCAACCAGCACGTCAACGAAAATATCTGCAGCCAGAACGCCCAAGAGTTCGTCATCTTTATATACGGCCTTTGAGATAGTAATGATGGGTTTTAAAGTATCGGAATCAAGATAGGGGGTTGAATAGAAAAGTTCTCCGGTAAGCGCCGAAGTGGTATACCACTCTCTTTCGTGTACAAAGTCGACCGTTCCGTCCGCCAGAAAGTCCGATGCGCAAACCATGAAATTGTCGGGATATGTAAAATAAATATCATAGACATACCCGTTTTTATTGAGAAGTTCATTGCTTTCTATGAGATATTCGTGGAATTCGTCGTAGCCCTTATAAGAAATTCCGTTAACGGTGATCTCCGCCGCCAGCGTATCTATTATCGTGGCATTTGTATTTAACCAGGCGGTAAGTTCAAGGGCATACTTTTCAGCCGCAACCGCATAGTTGTCTTCAAGTTGCGACTTAAGACTGCTTCTGGCTCTTAGGTAGCTGAAAAGAGAAAGCAACATCGAGCTTCCCATAACAACCAGCACTATGAGAATTGTCATTTTTCCCCTTAAACTTTTCATGGCAAATATTATATCATCTGAGATTTGTGTACTCAAATATAATAAGTTTCATTGTTTTATCATCGGAAATGATCATTGCCCGATTATTAACAGCTGTTTTTTAGCCTTTTCAAGCAGATACCCGGGGTAGTTTTCCTTGAACAGCTTAACCTTTGAGATTGAATCGGTATAGTATCTTAAAGCAAGCTCAAATCCTATCTTTTTAACCGTTTCCGGAATAAGTGATATCTCGCGTGAACTTAAGAGGCCCGGCGCCGTATCGACATATCCCTTTATGATGATGTCGGCGCTTTTTAAGTCAACACCGCCGTTTCCGGTACATGCGGATCTTATAAGGTCTGCAAGATCTTCAGCTCTTGAACCTCTCATAACGGTATCGATATCTATAAAAGCGATAACTTCCCCGTCTTTAAAAAGAATGTTCGCAAGCTTGGCGTCTCCGTGGATCACTGCCGTCCTGTCATTGCTTACGGCAAGGAATCTGTCGATATTGGTACTTATGATCTTTTCGATATTTAAATCCCTGTTTTCGGCAATAAGATCGGAACCTTCAAACAACGCTTCATACCTGTCCCGATAATACTTAAGGTCATGAAGCATCGGATAAACCGCTTCGGGCGGCTCTTTAACGGTATCAAGTATCAGGTGAAGTTTTGCAAGCCCCCGTCCGCAGGCATATAGTTCTCTTTCCGATAACGGCGCAGATAAAACTTCCCCCGGGATATACGGATACATCCGCCAGTGATCGCCTGTTTCATCGGTAAAGAAAAAGCCGTTCTCCCGGGTTTTGATCCATGCGGGGTAGCGAAAAGAAAAATTGTCACATGCCGTTGAATAAAGCCCGTAATTCTTTGTAAGGACCGAGGTATCCATTTTCTTTTGCACACGCTGGCATATGTACATATTACCGTCGGTCTTTATTAAAAAGCTGTCATTAATGTGTCCGTCACCGAACGGAGTGGCGGAAACGATGGCTTCATCTATGAAATTGCCGCATATATTCTCTATATTCACTGTCGTTTCCTTTTAAGGCATGTAAAGCTTAAATTTCCACAAGGCTAAAGTTTCTTATTTTTCCGTAAACGGGCGGAGCGTCGACCTTGAGACCGATCCTTATGTTTTCGGCCTCGGGCACTTCAACATCAAGTGATGTGAGCACAAAATCTATATCCGAAGGATAGATATCCTTCTCACAGAGCACTTCTTCGTTGCAATTGACTCTCTTAAGAAAGAGTTTTACCGTAACGCCGGTGGTGTTGGTACCCCGGTATTCCACCGAAAGCCTGTATTTACCCGCCTTCTCGATACGAATATCCCTGCTGACTTCAAATACGAAATTCGAAAGACTCGAAAATTCAAGTTCTCCGTTATCCCACTTTACATCCGTATCGTCAGGCTTTTTGCATATCCACCAGCCCATGGCTACGTCCGTTAAGGCGCCATCGGGAATGAGGTTTGTCCCCGTGGGAGGGATCTCTTCGGGTTTTCTTGCGTAAAGCGATGCTATATAGCTGTCAACATCGGGAACAAAGGGATGTGAAGGGTCAAAATCCTTAAAGGCCGCAAACGAAGGAAGAAGGCATCCTTCCGTATCCATCATACCCATATTTTCGTCCCAGTTGCTGATGTTTTTATCTGTAAAGCAGAGCGGTTCCCAATAATATACTCCGGTCCTTAAATCTCCCGAAACTTCCGAAGCGATCTGCATCACAAGCGAAAGCGACTTGCGCTGTTCCTCTATTCCGGCCGGGAATCCCGCCATCTTCATCATCTCACGGTTGACATGCTCAAGCGGACAATGTCTCCAGGGATGTGCGGTCTCAACGACATATACCGGCAGTTTGTAACGGTCTATAAGCTGTGCCATGCAGTCCTTAAGATCCTTGAAAGTGCCGTGCCAGAAGGAATAGAAGGATATACCGATGGCGTCGATCTTGTCCATTCCCGCGGCAAACATTGCATCAAACCATTCGCGCAGGCAAAAGAAACGTCCTCCCTGGTCCAAATGTATCATGACCTCTATACTTTCCGAGATATCACGTACCGCGCGTATTCCCGCATTGAGGAGCTTTGCAAGTGCGTGGTAATCGGGAACGGCTCCGTCGGGAAACAGTATCCCGCTCCTTACCTCATTTCCGATCTGCACCGTGTCGGGAAGTGCGTCGTTTTCGGAAAGCTTGATAAGCACATCATGCGTATAGTCATATACGGCCTGAACCAGTTCATCAAATCCGAGCCCTTCCCAGGCTGCAGGTTTTCTTTGCTGTCCGGGATCTGCCCAGTGATCGGAATAATGAAAATCCAGCAGGAAATGCATATCTTTTTCTTTTATCCTGCGTGCCATTGCTACGGTCCTTGCAAGATCGCAATACCCTCCCGATTCAGGTACATTTGAAGGTTCGTTCCATATGCGGAGTCGGACAGAGTTTATTCCGTACTTATCAAGAAGATCCATGGGATCAGCGGCTATCCCGTTCATATCCCTGAAAATAAGGCCTTTTTCTTCTTTCTCGGGAATACTCGAAACATCAACGCCCTTTAAAAATTTCGGGCTTTCAAAAGGAACGTCAACGATCGGCTTTTCACCGACGGCACTGTTACGGGCACGTTTTGCCTCATACATGTGTTTGTCGGCCATTACAAGATATTCCTCGGGTGTACTTAAAGATTCCGGATCCGTATATATGACTCCCGTACTCACTTCGATGTTTCGCTTTGCGAGTCCGTCGTGAACACGGTTTGTAAAGCGGTTAACCTTTTCTTTCGATGCATATGGGATAAACACGACAAATTCGTCACCG
>CACYCC010000270.1 GCA_902772805.1 uncultured Lachnospiraceae bacterium
GACCTCACGGTGATGCAGGTCTTACCGGACGTAAGATCATCGTTGATACCTATGGCGGATACGCACGTCACGGCGGCGGAGCCTTCTCGGGTAAGGACTGCACCAAGGTTGACAGAAGCGCTGCATATGCGGCAAGATATGTTGCCAAGAACATCGTTGCGGCAGGCCTTGCTGACAAGTGCGAGATTCAGCTTTCATATGCCATCGGTGTGGCACAGCCCACCTCCATACAGGTTGATTCTTTTGGAACGGGAAAACTTACAGACAGCGAGCTTACAAGGATCGTAAGAGAAAACTTCGACCTTCGTCCCGCAGGTATCATCAAGATGCTTAACTTAAGAAGACCTATTTACAAGCAGACTTCCGCATACGGACATTTCGGACGTACCGATATCGATCTTCCCTGGGAAGCTACCGATAAGGTTGAAGCATTAAGAAAATATATCTTTTAGGTAAACAGATAATGATCGGGCGGCATTTTCATGTCGCCCTTTTTTGAAAGGAAAGTCTATGGGAAAAGCTAATGATGCATATCTTTTCGGACAGATTTTGGGGACACATTCATTCCTGTTAAAAAACGGCTTTTTGGAGCCCGACGAATACGCGGAGATCGGCGCGCAGTATTTCCTGCCCGGCGGTGAGACCGGAACTGCGGCTACGGTGCTTGATTCTTTGGGAGTTTCTGTCAAAATGACCGGAACATGGCTTGGCAGCGAAGTCGCTCCGATGCTAAGGGAGTTTTATAAGGACAAAAAGGTCGATCTTTCGTCGACCGAACCCTGGGAAGGAGATCCCGGCGTCATGGATTATGTTGTGATAGCGGGTCTTGTGCGTTCGCCCATGGGCAGGTTTCAAACGCTTTTTTCTACGGGTGAACGCTGGTGGAGCATTCCGAAAGCCGAAGACATAAAGGCATCAAAAGTTGCGGCCATAGATCCTTTCTTTGGCGAGGAAACGATGCTTGCGGCCAAGATCTGCCATGAAAACGGCATTCCGTATGTAACCATCGATACACCTCACAATTCGCCGCTTCACAAAACAGCCGCGATCAATGTCGTATCCAAAGAGTGCACGTCCGAACATTACAAAGGCATGGCACCCGAAGAGATCATGAAACTGATGCAGCAGGAAACCGACGGTCTTACGATAATCACACAGGGCGGAGGCGACATGCTGTATGCACGTAAAGGTGAAGAGATAAAGAAAATGTCGCCTTTTAAAGTGGAAGTAAAGAGTACGCTCGGAGCCGGCGATACATTTAAAGCAGGCTGTGTTTACGGGCTTTTAAACGGCTTTGGCGATGATGAACTCGTGAGATTTGCAAGCGCATGTTCGGCTATAGCCATATCAAGATTTCCGCTTCCGTTAAATCCTCCGACACTTGATGAAGTCAGAGGACTTCTTGACGCATGAAAGATCATGATCAAAATGACCACCCGCATTCCGAGGTATTAATATATGAGGCCTACACATACCGAAAAAGAAAACGCAATAAGAGAAAAGATGCTAAAGGAGCTGTATGAAAACGAATTCAACAAATTCATCGGCTTTGAGATACTCGAACTGTCTCCGACATACAGTAAAGCACGTTGCAAGACCGACCCGCGTCTTTTAAATCCTTACGGCAGCATGCACGGCGGGGCATTGCTTTCGTTTGTCGATGCAATGGCGGGCGGGACTGCCAGCATGAACGGTTATTATGTTACGACAGTTTCGGCAAACCTCAATTTTCTTTTGCCCGCAATAAACACGGAATACATTTATTGTGAATGTTTAAAGCTTAAAAGCGGAAAACATATACTCGTTTTTGACATAAGAGTAACGGATGACAAGGGTAATCTCTTGGACAGCGGAGAGTTTTCCTTTTTTGCCAGCAAGGTTTCGGTGCTTGATGACAGTGCAAATGTCACCGAGAAAAAGAATTAAACTCCGGGGAACCATGCTGCACCATATTATACCGTTTCCTTGCATTTAGGCCTGCCATGCGATAAAATATTGGTTTAGAGAAACGCGGAGGTTTACCATGATAGAAGACATTTTCAAAGGCAAGACTTTACTTATAACAGGCGGTACCGGATCTTTCGGAAACGCCGTTCTTGACAGATTTTTAAAAACGGATATCGGCGAGATCAGGATCTTTTCGCGAGACGAAAAGAAACAGGATGATATGCGCCACATCTATCAAAATCCCAAGATCAAATTTTATATAGGCGATGTCAGAGACAGAGATTCGATAAAAGCCGCCATGCACGGAGTGGATTATATATTCCATGCGGCAGCTTTAAAACAGGTTCCTTCCTGTGAATTTTTCCCGCTCGAAGCCGTTAAGACCAATGTTATCGGTACCGATAACGTGCTTACAGTAGCTATCGCGGAAGGCGTTAAAAAGATAATCTGTCTTTCTACCGACAAAGCAGCTTATCCCATAAACGCAATGGGTACTTCCAAGGCGATGATGGAGAAAGTTATCGTTGCAAAGAGCCGTACGATCGAGCCCGAAAAGACAACGATATGCTGCACCCGTTACGGAAACGTTATGTGTTCCCGCGGCTCGGTAATCCCGCTCTTTATCGATCAGATCAAGGCAGGAAAGCCTTTGACCGTTACTGATCCCACCATGACAAGATTTATCATGAGTCTCGAAGAAGCTGTGGAACTCGTACTGTTTGCTTTTGCCAATGCCACAAGCGGAGACATTATGGTTCAGAAAGCTCCCGCATGTACGATCGGTGTGCTTGCTCAGGCTGTCAAGGAACTGTTTGAATATGACGGTGAGGTAAAGGTTATCGGCATCCGTCACGGCGAAAAGATGTATGAGACGCTTCTTACCGATGAGGAATGTGCGCATGCATTCGATATGGGCAATTATTACAGGGTTCCCGCAGACAACAGAGATCTTAACTATGACAAATATTTCGTGACAGGCACGGTCAAAAAGCCCGACATCACGACTTTCAATTCAAACAACACCACGATCCTCAATGTTGAAGAAGTCAAGGCTAAACTTTTGTCACTTAAATACGTCAGAGACGAACTTGAGGCTTACAAGGAGCTTAAAAAATGAAGGTTCTCGTAACCGGAGCCAAGGGGTTTGTAGGAAAGAACCTTGTGGCGGAACTTTATAAATCGGGGACTCATGAAGTATATGAGTTTGATATCGATACCCCGATCGAAAAGCTTGATGATTATTGTAAGGACTGTGAGTTTGTATACAATCTCGCAGGTGTTAACAGACCCGAAAAGACCGAAGAATTTATGGAAGGTAATTTCGGGTTTGCGACGACGCTTGTGGATACAATTAAAAAGTATTCAAATACCTGTCCCGTGATGGATTCGTCTTCTATACAGGCGGCACTTGAAAATCCCTACGGTATCAGCAAAAAGGCCGGAGAGGATATGCTGTTTGCATACGGACTTGAAACCGGGGCACCCGTCTATATCTACAGATTTCCTAATCTTTTCGGAAAGTGGTGCAGGCCGAACTACAATTCGGCTGTTGCAACTTTTTGTCATAATATCGCTAACGATCTTCCGATAACGGTCAACGACCGCAGCACACTCATGCATCTTGCATATATAGATGACGTTGTCAAAGAACTCATGCAGGCGCTCGACAGACATCCGCATGTTAATTCCGACGGGTACTGTTTCGTTCCCACGGTTTATGATGTGACTCTCGGGCAGATAGTGGACCTTCTTTATTCATTCAAGGAAAGCCGCAAAAACCTCATGGTTCCCGATATGACGGAGGATTCTTTTGCCAAGAAACTGTATGCGACATATTTAAGTTATCTTCCGGAAAATGCATTTTCCTACCCTCTTAAGATGAACATTGACGAGCGCGGAAGTTTTACCGAGATACTTAAATCCGCCGATCGCGGCCAGGTTTCGGTCAATATCTCAAAACCCGGCATTACCAAGGGCAATCACTGGCACAATACCAAAAACGAAAAGTTTGTGGTAGTGAGCGGCGAAGCGCTCATAAGATTTCGCAAACACGGATGCGATGAGACGATCGAATACCGCGTAAGCGGCAATAAACTTGAAGTGGTGGATATTCCCACGGGATACACTCATTCCATCACAAATGTCGGAGATACGGATCTTGTGACGCTTATGTGGTGCAACGAATGTTTCAATCCCGGAAAACCCGATACCATATACGAGGAGGTTGACCTTAATGGAAAAGCTTAAACTGATGACACTTGTCGGCACAAGACCTGAGATCATACGCCTTTCGGAAGTTATCAAAAAATGTGATATATATTTCGATCAGGTGCTTGTTCACACCGGCCAGAACTATGACTATACACTTAATCAGATATTCTTTGAAGATCTCGGTTTAAGGTCACCTGACTATTATCTCGATGCTGTCGGCAAGGATCTCGGCGAAACGATAGGCAATATCATTGCCAAGTCATACAAACTTATGACCGAGGTGAAGCCCGATGCTTTTCTGGTACTCGGTGACACCAATTCCGCACTTGCCGCAATATCGGCCAAGCGCTTAAAGATACCGATCTTTCATATGGAAGCAGGCAACAGATGTTTTGACGAGAATCTTCCCGAAGAGACAAACCGCAGGATCGTCGATCATATCGCCGACCTTAATCTGTGCTATTCCGAGCATGCCCGTCGCTATTTAAATGCTGAAGGTACGGCAAAAGAACGCACATACGTCACCGGTTCTCCCATGGCTGAAGTATTGTCCGCAAACCTTGAAAAGATCAAGGCGTCAAATGTTATTTCGCGTCTAAATCTTGAACCTAAGAAATATATACTTCTTTCCGCTCACAGGGAAGAAAACATAGATAATGAGCACAACTTTAAGGAACTAATGAATGCGGTAAACGAGATGGCCCGTACTTACGGTATGCCCGTTATTTATTCGACTCATCCCCGCAGCAAAAAGTTCATCGAAGCAAGAGGATTTAAATTCGATCCGCTTGTCCGGTCGCTTGAGCCTTTCGGCTTTTCGGATTACAACAATCTTCAGATAAATGCTTATTGCGTTGTGTCGGATTCGGGTACGCTTCCCGAGGAATCGAGTTACTTTAATGCCAAGGGTATGCCTTTTGCGGCTGTTTGC
>CACYCC010000271.1 GCA_902772805.1 uncultured Lachnospiraceae bacterium
GGTTAAGGACTATCTTGATAAATACGTTATCGATAATCTTCGTGACAACGGATTCGGCTATATAAAGGTCGATTACAACGATTCGACCGGAGTCGGTATAGACGGACCCGACGGACCGGGTGAAAATTTAAGAAACAATATGCTGGCGACTCAGGAATTCTTTAAAAAGATGTGCAGAGAGATCCCGGGACTTATTATAGAAAACTGCTCAAGCGGCGGTCACAGACTTGAGCCTTCGTTTATGGGCATTGCTTCGATGGCGAGCTTTTCCGATGCGCATGAGATACCTTCGCTTCCCATCATCGCGGCCAATCTTCACAGGGTTGTACGTCCCGACCAGAGTCAGATATGGGGCGTATTAAGAGCCGATGACAGCGATTCAAGGATTTACTATTCCATGTGTGCAACACTTCTCGGCCGCATGGGCTTAAGCGGAGATGTTTACGATCTTTCCGATCACCAATGGGAATTGGTTGATGAAGCGATCGCTTTTTACCGTGAAGCGGCTCCGGTGATTAAAGACGGATATACATATTTTAATAAGGCGGATACCTTAAGTTATAATGAACCTACGGGATCACAGCTTGTTTTAAGAAAACTTAACGATACCGTACTGTGTGTTTACCACAGGTTTGCGGACTCCAAAGGACTTTCTGAATTTGCAAGTGAATGCGGCGCTGATATTTCGGGATTTACAAAGATATCGTCATATGGCGCGGCTGACAGGGATTTTTCCGCAGAGGCCATCCTTTACAAAATAACACGGCAGTGATCCGCGACAGTATCAAAAATTCCCGATATGTCGGTATTTTTGTACAAAAGTACATAACGGGGTAATTAATAATACACATATAATGATTAAACCATGGTAAAGAAGAGAATGAAAACCGATATCATATTGCTCGCGTGGCTGCTTGTCGCAGTGACGTGTAATATCTTGTCGGAAATTTATAATTTCAAAGAATCCGTTAATTTGGGAAATTTATCTTCTCTGCTCTACGGATCGCTTATTCTGTTCTGGATCTTTTCGCTTAATAACGAGATTCCCGATATCTATATTTTAAGGCGTCTGCAGCTTGGCGGGGTGCTTGCTTTTTTGCTGTTCGTCTTAAGAGTGATCAGGTGGAATTTCGCGGATACCGGAACGTCTTTTAACAGGCTTATGTGGTACATGTACTACATTCCCATTCTTTTTATCCCGCTTATCTCGTTAAATATCGGTTTAAGTATCGGAAACCGTGACAAAGAACGTCCCAGCGGCATTCTAAATACCTTAAGAGTTATCTGTATCATACTTGTCGTAGCGATAATCACCAATGACATTCACGGACTGGCCTTTGAGATCTGGTATGACAACGGTGTTGAGCACAGCAAAACGGGCATATTACTGTATGTTTCAATCTTTGTCTACTTTGGCCTTATGCTTGCATCATTTTTCGTGATGCTTTATAAATGCAGACTATCCGATGCCGGAAAACACTGGTGGATACCGGCATTTTTTGAAGGATTCGGCGTTTTCCTATGGTTTGTATATTCCGTTGAGGGCGGCTCGAGCCCGACATTTAAGGGCATTGAACTTTATAACATTCAGGAAGTCTATATGCTTATCTTTTTGGGCCTTTGGGAAGGTTCGATCGCCATAGGTCTTATACCGTCTGTATCGCTCATCAAGGAACGAGAATGGATAAAAGAAGGCGTACTTAATACGATAGGTGTAAAACTGGAGGATATAAAGAAAATTTTTGCCCGGATCTGGAAAGAAGACGGCGAAAAGTTTAATGAGGATTTAATAAAGCTTTGCTGTTCGGCAGTGTTCGTCAAGAGAAGGGCAAATCTTGAACTGATATCGGACGATCGCGGATATTTAAGTTCCCAGGAATTATCTTTGGCCATTAAGGAATCCTTTGATTATTATTCGTTTCGTGGTATTTCCGTCGGATACGAGGAAACGGGCTATGCTAAAGTGCCTGCTTTTTTGCTGATATCCGCTTATGAAATGTTTGACCGGATCATGGAAGTGACAAATAGCGCATGTTATGTGACTCTTCAGACATCCCAGCAGGAAAAATATATCGGATTTAAAATGCGCATAGAGGCCGATCTTAATATCGAACTGGACGGTTATGAACTAAACGGTGAAGAACTGATAGACCATAAATTATTGGATCTTCTGGATGCCGATCTTAAAGTAGACGAAGAGGATGATACATCTGTTATTGAATTAAATGCACTGTATCCCGTAAACTTAAATCTTCCTTTATCCATAAAGATTTTCAGGCACGGTAATGAAAACTACAGCTACGGACTTTCCGGTCTTGCGGGTTTTTTGTCTCTTGAAAAAGAAGCGCTTGCAGCCAAGATCCGTATTCATGACAGTCTCGGAAGATGTCTTTTGATGTCGAAACGTTATATCGTTCGTCCCGATTCTGTTGACAGGGATGCTCTCTGTACCGAATGGAGCCGGGTTATCGTCGAAATGGAAGGCGAAAAGAGCGAGGCCGTCAACATAGTTCTTATGAACGCGCAATACAAGGCATGCATTGAAAAGGCCCGTAATCTCGGCGTTGAGGTGGTGGTTGACGGTAATATTCCCATCGACGAGACATTAAGACCCATCATTGACAATGCGATCACCACACATATCACCAATACGATAAAGCATACATCTTATACACGGGCTTATGTTGAGATAAAAGATGACAAGAATTCGTATGTGATGATATTAAGAAATGAGTATGACAATGCCGTTGATACCGTCAAGGAAAGCGGCGGTCTTAAAAACTTAAGGATCAGGGTAGAAAGTATCGGAGGAGAGATGAAGATATTTTCAACACCTTACTTTTGCATAATACTAAGATTACCCAAGGAGGCAAAGTAAATGGCTTACAATGTACTGGTAGTGGATGACTTTATGATGTCAAGGCAGGTGTTTGAAAACGCCATTGCCATGTCCGATGATTTTAAACTTGCTGCATCGCTTCCCACTGCTTCCCAGGCGGTTGACTATGTACGGAGCATGCATGTCGATCTTGTGATAATGGATGTGGTCATGACTGAGGGAATAAACGGTCTTGCCGCAGCCGAAAAGATCAAACAGATGCGCCCGAGCATCAAGATACTGGTTGTTACTTCCATGCCTGAAGTTTCATATATAAACAGAGCCAAGAAGATCGGCGTTGAAAGCTTTTGGTATAAAGAAGTTCAGGAGCAGCCGATACTTGAGGTTATGAAGCGTACCATGGCCGGTGAAAAGATATATCCCGACAACGTTCCGGTAGTCAATCTGGGTAATGCCGTAAGTACAGAGTTTACCGATCGTGAAACGCAGGTTTTAAGAGAACTCGTTAACGGATGTTCCAATAAGGAGATAGCAGATATACTCGGCATATCGGAACGTACGGTCAAAATGCA
>CACYCC010000272.1 GCA_902772805.1 uncultured Lachnospiraceae bacterium
CTGACGTTAATGTCACAACTTACGACGGCCGCGCATATCTTAACGCCATCGACCGGAAATACGATGTCATCATGGTCGACGCATACCAGGACATCACGATCCCGTTTCAGATGTCTTCGATCGAGTTCTTTACGCTGGTAAAAGAACACTTGACCGACGACGGTGTCATGGTGGTCAACATGAACATGCGTGGAAAGCGTGAAGGCAATATCAACCAGTATCTTGCCGATACGATCTCAAATGTATTTTCGGAAGTTTATACCGTCGAGTGCGGTTACTCCACCAACAGAGAACTGTTTGCATCCAACAATCCCGAAATGATCGACCGCTTTACAGCCAATATCGACAGGGCCGCCGGTATGGGTGAGGATGATCTTACATATATGATGGAACGCGTAAACAACGATCTGGTAACTTATGTACCGGGCGAATACCTGATGACCGATGACAAAGCCCCCGTGGAACTGTTGGGAATGCAGGTCATCGACGATATCATCAAAGAAGAAGTCGCATACTACAAAGAGATTTACAAGAAGGGCGGATTTAAAGCACTTCTCGAACTTTTATAGATCCGTGCGGAAAGGATGTAACATATACTTGCAGGCACGGAATGGAGAGTATCATGCCAAAAAATTCTCAGATAGTCATCGTAGAGGACGACAAGGATCTTTGTGCCGGCTTATGCAAGGCTCTTAAAGATGAATCAAGAAGCATCGTCTCCTGCCAAAACTTAAAAGAGGCCAGAGAACAGATATTTTTGACAACTCCGTCATTGATCTTATTGGACATCAATCTTCCCGACGGAAACGGGCTTGACCTTGTCAGGGAGATCAGGGAAAAGAACCTGGCATACCCGATAATACTTCTCTCTGCCAACGACACGGATGCCGACGTGGTAAAGGGACTTGACATCGGAGCTGACGATTATGTCACAAAGCCGTTTTCGTTAAGTGTATTAAGGGCACGTGTTAATACTCAGCTTAGGAAAAAGGAAACTTTCACCGACAATGAAGTTATTGCTATCGATGCTTTTTCTTTTGACTTCGAACGTATGATATTTACGGCAGACGGAGTTGAGATCTCATTAAGCAAGACGGAACAGCGCCTTTTAAAACTGCTTGTATTTAACCGTGGAGTTATACTCTCCCGTGACGATCTTATAGACAGACTGTGGACAGACGGAGCCGAATACGTCGATGAAAACGCACTTTCCGTCGCCATTAAAAGGCTGCGCGACAAACTTAATGCTAAGGACTATATCAAGACGGTTTACGGACTCGGATATATGTGGGTAAAGAATCAATGAAAAAGAAAAAGATCCTCGATCATGTGGAAAAGATGCTGGATGACGCTATAAAAGGCGAATTCCATGAGGAACATTTTTCGGAAGACAGAGTATCAAGGATAGAAACCAAGCTGGCCGATTATTTAAGAGCGTCGGCTCTTTCGGCGGAAAATGTCCGTACGGACCGGGACAAGATCAAAACGCTTATCGCAGATATCTCCCACCAGACCAAAACGCCTATCACAAACCTGCTGCTTCACAGCGAGCTTTTGCAGGAATCGGAGCTCACACCCGATCAGCGTGAGAATCTTACCGCCATCGAAAATGAAGCGGAAAAACTCAGGTTTTTGGTTGATGCGCTCGTTAAACTTTCCCGTCTGGAGAACGGGATCATGGTACTTGAACCCGCGCCTGACGATCTTTCAAGACTTGTAAAAGAGATCGGAAGTGCCATGCGGCCCAAGGCGGAAGGAAAAGGGCTTTATCTTCATGTCGCCGAAGAGAGCGAAAAAGCTTCTTTTGACTATAAATGGACTCTTGAGGCGGTAAGCAATATAGTTGACAATGCCGTCAAGTATACCGATAAAGGCGGAATAGATATCTCTTTTAGATCAACGGAGATGTTTGCGTGCATAAGTGTAAAGGATACGGGAATAGGAATAGCCGAAAGTGACATACCAAAGATCTTCTCACGCTTCGGCCGGCTTCAGTCTTCCCGTGAAAAAGAAGGCGTCGGAATAGGCCTGTACCTCGCAAGAGAGATAATCACCCAGGAAGGCGGATATATAAAGGTTAATTCAAAGCCCGGCGAGGGTACGGAGTTTTTGATCTTTTTAAAGAAATGATGTATTAAGCATAGGCAGCGGACACATTTCTTTCAAAACTGAAAGAATTCATCAAAGATCTGAAAGAATCCGGAAAGAATTAAGTGTAATAATCAGTGTGTGGATGGGAAATACTTCCACACACTTTTTCTTTTTGAAGAAAAAGTTCTGCATTTTCCCGACAAAGAAATCGTGTAAACACTATTTAAAAAATATAAGCGAGGTTTAGAAATGAGTATTCTCGAAGCAAAGAATCTGGAAAAGGTATACGGACAGGGCGAAAACGCAGTCCACGCTCTTGCAGGTGTAAATCTTGAAGTTAACAAAGGTGAGTTCTTGGCGATAGTCGGAACATCCGGAAGCGGAAAATCCACTCTTCTTCATATGCTCGGCGGTCTGGACAGACCGACTTCCGGAGAAGTGATCGTTGACGGTCATCCGATCTCCAAGCTTAAAGATGACGAGCTGACAATATTCAGAAGAAGAAAGATCGGGTTTGTTTTCCAGGCGTTTAACTTAGTCCCTGTCCTTAATGTTTACGAAAACATCGTACTACCGCTCGAACTTGACGGTGAGAAGGTTGACAGGGAATTCGTTGAAGAGATAATCGACACCCTGATGCTTGGATCCAAAAAAGAAGTATTACCCAATCAGCTTTCCGGCGGACAGCAGCAGCGTGTAGCCATCGCAAGAGCACTTGCCTTCAGACCGGCGATCATCCTTGCCGACGAACCTACCGGCAATCTTGATTCCAAGACCGGACAGGATGTTTTGAGTCTTTTAAAGATCTCGGCCGAAAAGTACGGACAGACCATTGTCATGATCACTCATAACGATGAGATCGCACAGACTGCCGACCGTATCATCAGGATCGAAGACGGTCGTATCGTAGCTGAAAGAGAAGGAAGGTAGGCACAATGAAAGTAAATAACAAAAAGTGTGTGCGAAAGATCGCTGCAAGATGCCTTCTTTCAAACAAAAGAAGAAACATCATCACAATAGCTGCCATAGTTCTGACGGCGGTGCTTTTTACATCAATCTTCACAATTGCTCTGTCGATCACATCTTCCTACGAAACGAGCATTTTCAGGCAGCTTGGCGGCAGCAATCACGGAACTTTCAAGGACCTGAACGATGAACAGATCGATATCCTGAAAGGCAATAAACATATAAAGGCATACGGAGAAAGGCGGATCGCCGGAATCATATCCGAAGCTCCTTTTACAAAGCAGTCAGCCGAGGTAAGCTTCATGGATGACAATTGCGCCAAATGGAGTTTTATCGAGCTTGAAGCCGGACATATGCCTGAGGCTAAAAACGAAGTTATCATGGACAAAGAAGCCATAAGACTGCTTGGAAAAGAAGCCGTTCTCGGAGAGGAGATTTCTCTTAACATAAGCGGACTTGCCGATGAATCGTTCAAGGTCGCGGATACATTCGTTTTAGTGGGCTACTGGGAATATGACCCTCTTTGCCCCGCTCATTTTATAAATGTTTCCAAAGAATATGTTGAAGGGTTTAATGAAAAACTTGTCAAAGCAGGATACGATCCCGTACAAACAGATCTTAACGTAATGTTTTCTTCTTCCCTTGATCTTGTCAAAAAGATGGAGAAGGTGGAGGCCGAATGCGGATTCACACCTGATGACGCAGGCGCCAAAAACTACGTGCGCTTTGGCGTGAATCCCGGATTTATTGAAGGTAACTTCTCGAACGGTATTACACTCGGAACAATATTACCGATCTTTGCATTTGCGCTGCTTATTACATTTACGGGATATCTGATCATATATAACGTGTTTCAGATCTCCGTTGCGACAGACATTCGCTTTTACGGACTTTTAAAGACCATAGGAACCACGAAAAAGCAGCTTAAAAGGATCATACGTCATCAGGCTCTGATCCTGTGCGCGGCAGGAATTCCGGTGGGACTTATTTTAGGATATGGGCTTGGTGCATGGCTCTCCCCTGCGGTTTTAAAGACCAGCACGTTTTCTTTGAACTCGTTTACTTTAAGCTCGTCACCCCTGATCTTTATCGGGGCTGCCTTTTTTGAGATCGTGACCGTTCTGATCTCGGTTTCAAAACCGGGCAGAATGGCCGGAAATGTGTCGCCGATCGAGGCGCTTAAGTTTACGGAAGGCATCGGGACCGGCACAAAAAAGAAAACTTCGAAAGGTAACAGGGTTACCCGGATGGCCTTCGCCAACATCGAAAGAAATAAGAAAAAAACGATCATTGTATTTGCGTCACTTGCTTTGTCGCTTGTGATCCTGAATGCCGTAAACATGTTTGTCGGCGGACTTGACGTAGAGAAATGGATATCTTCCGGCGTAACGACAGACTTTATTGTAGGAAATGTCTCCTACTTTAAAGGTCAGGGCGGGCAGTCCGATCCGTTGACGGATAAAGACATATTTTCGGTAAAAGAAAATGTGAACGCATCGGCAGAAGGCATGGGCTACGATGTAATGGGTATACCGCTTACAAAGGCAGACGAGGAAACTTATCAAAATTATTTAATGTCTGTTGGCGGCGACATTGAATTTACCAACGATGCCGGCAAGGGATTTCACTATATAAGCTGCGTAGCGGAAGGAATGGATGATTTTTTACTCGATAAACTCATTGTTTATGAAGGTGACATTGCTCCTTTAAAGACCGGCGAAAACTATGTTGCCATCATGACGCACAAAGATGAACACGGGAATCTGATGCTTGGTGAAAATGCCCCGAAGATAGGTGAAAAATACACTCTTTCGGTTGCAAAAAATGTTGAGATCTTAGATAAGCGGACGGGTTTGCCCAATGAAGAGATGTTCCCCGATCCCGAAAATACAATAGGGCAATATGTCGATCTTGAGGATCATGAGTTTATTGTATGCGCATATGTCGATGTGCCGATAGTTATCGGTCCCCGTCGCGGTTCTTTCAGCTATGATGCGGTATTTGGAGCGGATGCTCTAAGAAACGCCGTCGGTGAAGCCATGGTTCCGATGTTCTATGCTTTTGATACGGCCACCCCCGAAGACGAAGCGGCTGCGGAAGAATTTGTAAGCAAGTATGTGGCAGGATCTCATGAAACGCTTGAATATGAAAGCAAAGCCGTAAAGAGAGCTGAATTTGCAAACTTTAAAAATATGTTCACTTTGCTTGGCGGCGTACTTTGCCTGATCATCGGATTTGTGGGTGTGCTCAATTTTGTTAACACCGTCATGGCAGGGATCATTGCCAGAAAGAACGAGATCGCGGTCCTTCAGGCTATAGGAATGACCGGAAAACAGGTTAAAGAGATGCTGATCACGGAAGGAATGATATATACCGCAGGTTCCGGTATGCTGGCACTTTTACTGTCTGTTGTCTTTGTGCCTGCGATAAATACCCTTGCCGACAGTATATTCTGGTTTTACTCAAAACACTTTTCGGTTGCTCCGATAGTGATCGTAATGCCTGTCATGGTATTGCTGGGTATACTTATTCCGTTACTGTCATACAAAGGAATTTCCCGGGCAAGTATTGTGGAAAGAATAAGAGAGATAGGATAATTGTAAAGATAAAGGGAGGATGCCGTGGAACCTTGGGTTCCACGGCATTTTTATTATGAATGAAAAAGTAAAGCCTGTAGCATTATTACAGATTATGCGTTAACCTTGGGAAGTTTTGCGATGGATGCTGCGATATCCTCGTCTGTAGGGATATAGTCGGTCATCTCACCGTCGTTGTACTTCTGGTATGCAACAAGATCAAAGTAACCTGTTCCGGTAAGACCGAATACGATGGTCTTTTCTTCGCCGGTCTCTTTGCACTTAAGTGCTTCGTCGATGGCAACTCTGATGGCGTGTGAGCTTTCGGGAGCGGGAAGGATACCTTCCACTCTTGCGAACTGCTCGGCTGCTTCGAATACGGAAGTCTGCTCAACGCTTGTAGCCTCCATGTAACCGTCATGGTAGAGCTGTGAAAGGGTGGTGCTCATGCCGTGGAAACGAAGTCCGCCTGCGTGGTTTGCCGAAGGAATGAAGCTGCTGCCGAGAGTGTACATCTTGGCAAGAGGACAGATCATACCGGTATCGCAGAAGTCGTATGCAAAGGTTCCGCGAGTGAAGCTCGGGCATGATGCAGGCTCAACAGCTATGATCCTGTAATCTGCTTCTCCACGGAGTTTCTCGCCCATGAAAGGAGCGATAAGTCCGCCGAGGTTTGAACCGCCGCCTGCACATCCGATGATGATGTCGGGCTTGATGCCGTATTTATCAAGTGCTGCCTTGGTCTCAAGACCGATCACGGACTGATGAAGGAGTACCTGGTTAAGAACGCTTCCGAGTACATATCTGTATCCGGGATTCTTGGTAGCTACTTCGACCGCTTCGGAAATTGCACATCCGAGGCTTCCCGTGGTACCGGGATGTTCGGCAAGGATTCTTTTACCTACTTCTGTAGTCTCCGAAGGTGAAGGAACTACGCTTGCGCCGTAAGTTCTCATAACTTCGCGTCTGAAAGGCTTCTGTTCATAGGAAACCTTAACCATGTAAACCTTGCAGTCAAGGCCGAAGTACGAACAAGCCATTGAAAGTGCCGTACCCCACTGACCGGCTCCGGTCTCGGTGGTCACGCCCTTAAGGCCCTGCTGCTTGGCGTAGTATGCCTGCGCGATAGCCGAATTCAGCTTGTGGCTTCCGCTGGTGTTTCCACCCTCGTACTTGTAGTAGATCTTAGCCGGGGTCTGCATCTTCTCTTCCAGGCAGTAAGCCCTGACCAGCGGTGAGGGACGGTACATCTTGTAGAAGTTCCTGATGTCGTCGGGAATGTCGATGTAACGATTCTCATCGTCCAGTTCCTGTTTCACCAGTTCCTTGCAGAAGACTGCCTCCAGTTCCTCTGCTGTCATCGGCTTGCCCGTGGCAGGGTTCAGCAGCGGCGCCGGTTTGTTCTCCATGTCGGCACGCACATTGTAGTACTGCCTTGGCAGTTCTTCCTCCGTGAGATAGATCTTGTACGGAATTTCCTGTTTCATTGTCATCTTTCTGACTCCTCTCTCTGGAATCGTCACAGCGAGCTTGCTTATCGATCGATTCCCTCCTGAAATAGTTTCGGAGCCTCTGCAGATGGATGATCCGAAAAAAATAAACGCTCATCCTTTTACAAGGACAAGCGTTTGCCTGCGGTACCACCTTGTTTGACGCCTTTGCGTGCGTCCACTCTGCAGAGTGCCATCACACTCCTCGCCCGTTACGCCGGCGTCGCGTCTTGGCTACTCGGTCTCCCTTTCACCTCGCCCTCCGGGGCCCATTTACTGAAACTGCATCTATCCGGATCACACCGTCCCGGACTCTCTGCGAGATCGTCCCTCAGTTTTACTTCCCCGTCATCGGTTTGGTTATTTGATTACGATTATAATAGCCCTGCGCCGGCGCCTTGTCAAGTGTGACAATGAGATGCGATCCCACTGTCACCCCGGATAGTGTCATTATTCGGTTTCAATAGTGACTTTCTTCATGACCTGGGGATCGTTGGGCTTATCCATGGCGTTTCTCGGCTGGCCGACTATTTTATCTGCAGCTTCCATTCCTTCGATGATCTTGCCGAAGGCAGCATACTGTCCGTCCAGATGAGGAGAGTCGGCGACCATGATGAAGAACTGGGATCCGGCGGAATCGGGCGCCATCGCTCTAGCCATGGACATTACTCCGCGCTCGTGCTTCAGATCGTTCTGTACGCCGTTTGCGGTAAACTCACCCTTGATGTTCCAGCCCGGGCCTCCGGTGCCGGTACCGTCGGGACATCCGCCCTGGATCATAAATCCGGGGATCACGCGGTGGAAGATCAGTCCATCGTAGAATCCATCCTCGACGAGTTTGACAAAGTTCTCCACAGTGATTGGCGCTATATCTTCATACAGTTCTCCGCGCATAACATCGCCGTTTTCCATTTCGATCTTTACGTACTTCATTTGGTCCTCGCTTTCGTCTTATGTGACAGTGAGAAACGCCCCCATTGTCACACCTATTGTCACATCGGTTATATCTTGAAGCATCAGTCACGCAGTCTGAATGCGTTGTACTGCAGTTTACCTTCTTCTCTCAGCTGCCAGAATTCGTCCTTGAGATACTCCGGATAGAAGACTTCCAGGTGGGACATCTCTTCTTTTGTCATGAACCTGACCTCCCGGAGAACCTGTGCGTCCATGGCCAGTTCCGGATCCGTCCCAAGGCTCGGCTCACTCTCCGGTCCGCACAAATGTGCCAGGAAGAAATTCACGAAACGCTGACCCCGATCCGAGACTTCCTCCACATGCCAGAGCAGTCCGTCCACCCGGATGTCCACGCCGGTCTCTTCCTTGACTTCGCGAACCGCCGCCTGAGCCGCACTCTCGTCCTCAAGGATCTCTCCGCCGGGGACCATCCATATATCTCTGTCTTCATGGTGCTGACACACCAGAAGCATTCTTTCTTTTTCGTCGAGCACTATGACTCGAACGCCACCTTTCCACATGTCGATCTCCCCTGATGGAGTTTTCGCAACTCTAAATGAATTCTTCGCAACTCTAAATGAAATCTTCCAAACTCTTATCCAATCAGGCCCGCTCCGCCCAGCAC
>CACYCC010000273.1 GCA_902772805.1 uncultured Lachnospiraceae bacterium
AGATGCGTAGGCGCCATCACCCGCGACAGACTTGAAGCATTAAGAGAAGCCGATGCGATCGTTCGCGAAGAGATCGAAAAGCTTCCCGAGACACCCTGGCAGTATTTCTGTGCCATTCCCGATATTCAGTCCACAGGTATCAAGTATGTGAACGGAAAAGGCGAGCGTTACATGGGATGGGCAGTTGTAATGCGTGCGGTTAATACCACGGATGCGGTCAAGGCAACCGTTCCCGAGATCCCCTTCGCTTCACTCTGTGCAATGCGCGACAAGATCGTTCAGATCCCCGGCGTCAACAGATTCCTGTGGGATATGAGCGAAAAGCCCGTAGCCACGATCGAGTGGGAATAAAAAGCCGAATGATCCGGTGATAGAAAGTGCCGAGAATGCTTGCGTTCGGAGGCACTTTTTTGATGAATGGAATGGAGAAGTAAGCATATGGGATCATTATTAGCATCAACACTGAACACCAGGGCATTGCCGATAGGAAATCTGCGTTATATCAGAAGTGATTACCCCGGAAAACTCACAGATCGGGAAGTGGAGTGGCTTCTTCAAAACGATATAACAACGATCGTTGATCTGAGAGAAGAAAAGGAATATACGGTTAAGCCGTGCAGGCTTGAAGATGAAGAAGGTTTTATCTATTATCATTTACCTGTGACCGGTGGAGGAGATACGCCGGGATCACCGGATGCCGTTGCGGAAACTTATCTTGCAATGCTGGATGATCGGATGGATGAGATCATACATACCATAATGGATGCAAAGAGCAATGTGCTTTTCTTTTGTACAGCGGGAAAAGACAGGACAGGTGTGGTCTCAGCGATCATACTGAAGAAGCTGGGTTACAGTGACCGGACGATCATAGATGATTACATGGAAACGAAAGACAATCTTATGGGATTTTTAACCTCGTATGTGGAATTGCATCCGGAAGTGGATATAAATACCATAGTCCCGAATGAGAAAAATATCAAAAGGGTACTGGAGGTTCTAACGCATGAATGATTCTCTGTCATCATTGGGGCCATTATCGATCGTGATGTCGATATGTATGCTCATAACCATGGGATGCGCCGCGCCGGCATCATCATTCGAAAGCGCATACAGAGATGAGAACTCCAAATACGGCGTGTTCTTAAGTTACGAAGGACCGCTTGAAGACCTTCGCGACTACAATATCATAGTCATCGATGCGCAGTATTATGACAAGGAGGAGATCCTTGAGTTTAAGGACAGCGACCACTTTGTCCTGAGTTATATAAATGTGGGGTCTTTGGAAGATTTCAGGGATTATTATGATGAATACAAAGACCTTGCCCTTGGAAGGTACGAACACTGGGACGAGGAAGTATGGATAGACGTTTCAAACAAGCGTTGGCAGGACTTCGTACTGAACGACCTTGCTCCCGCCCTTCTTGATCGCGGTATTGACGGATTGTTTGTCGATAACTGCGATGTTTATTACTGTTATCACACCGGCGAGATATTGGAAGGCCTTTCCGACATAATGAGAGGGCTAAAGAAAATGAGTCCGCAGGTCATCATAAACGGCGGAGACACATTTCTGGATGACTATACCGAAAGATTCGGCGACCCGGAAGATGTTATTACCGGTATCAATCAGGAATCCGTTATAACCTCGATTGACTGGGAGAATGACACCTTCACAACGGCGAGTGACGACGACAGAGAATACTTTGAGGGATATATTGATAAATATGCCGCAAAGGGAGCGCTTATCTTTTTACTTGAATATACGACCAATCCCGAAGCCAAGAAAGAGATCCGCCGATTCTGCGAAAAGCAGGAGTATAAATATTACATTTCGGATTCCTTGGAATTGAATCCGAATCATATTATCTCAAACAATTAAATAGATTATTACAATTTATTTGCCCGATACGGCGGTATAATACCGTTGTATTTGTTAATTGAATTTTTCAGGAGGGTTATTATGGCTTGTTTTTTGGTACCTGCTACCGAAGCGGTTGTGACCACGATCGCTACAAAGATAATCGAGAAAAAAGAAAACGTTAAGACCTCTGTATCCGAAGAACATACGGAAGTTCCCGAGGTTAAGATCCCTCTTTCCAAAAAGATGAAATGGCTTAACGGAATGCTGTGGGGAGGTTCATTGCTTCTTGCTTACGAGCATTTGTGGCACGGAGAGGTTGTACCTTATTTTCCGTTCCTTAGTGCAGCAAGTAACGCCGAAGATGCCGCAGAGATGCTGCATGAAATGTCCACCGTCGGTGTTACGATGGCAGTACTTGTAACATGTATCTGGGGCGGAGTGGTTGCTGTTGCAAACGTTATTGCTTCACGTAAACACAAAGAAGCGGAAAATCAGGGGGAATAAGCAATGACTCTACTTATTTCAGCTCTTGCAGCGGTTATCTGTACCGTGATCTGGTACAAAAATCTTCCCGCAAACGAGATGAGATTTGACATACTGTGCTTCATGTTCTGGGGCGCGACCATCATGTGGTTTGTGGATGCCATATTTGAATATGCGGAGCTCGGAGCCGAGTATTTCACACCCGCGGCGGAAGACATGTTAAATGACATGTTCCTGGGACTTTCGGTAGTGGTATTTGCACTGATCGTCTGGGTGGTGATACTTATTATCAAAGATCCCAAGGGAGTCGTAAAAGCTGCATTACTCAAGAAAAAGGCTTAGTGCATTACCTTCGGGTTTATCCGATATTTAAAAAGAAAACGAAACGGTTCTACACTTGGCTGCAGAACCGTTTTTTAGTAGTAACCGGGCAGCCGGGAGAAGACTGTCATTGCTGATATAAATGAGGCGAGTATGAAAACAGAAACAAAAGAGATACTTGAAGCCGTAAGTACGGGCCAAATGTCCGTTGATGAGGCACTTCTTAAACTAAAGACCGAACCTTACGAAGATCTTGGCTATGCAAAGGTGGATCTTCACCGCAAGATACGCCAGGGACAGGCCGAAGTCATATACGGTGCTTCAAAAACGCCGGGACAGATCATAGGGATAATGGATTCGATGATAGCCAACGGTCAGTCACGCATCCTTATCACACGTCTTTCACCGGAAGTAGCCGAGGAAGTTCTGTTAAGATTTCCCATACAATACGATGAGGTCTCGCATATAGCGATCTTTGGCGAAAATCCCGCTCCGAACGGGATTGGGCGTATTGTGGTGGCTACCGGAGGCACAAGCGATATCCCGGTTGCCGAAGAAGCCGCAAGGACCGCAGAGATATACGGCAACGAAGTGGTGCGGCTCTATGACGTCGGTGTTGCGGGACTTCACAGACTTCTTGACAAGATAGATGACATAGCGGGGGCAACCGTTATAATCGCCATAGCCGGAATGGAGGGGGCACTTGCAAGTGTGATAGGAGGACTTGCAGACTGTCCCGTTATTGCCGTTCCCACAAGCGTCGGCTACGGAGCTTCTTTTAACGGATTGTCCGCACTTTTGTCGATGCTTAATTCCTGCGCGAGCGGGGTTTCCGTAGTTAATATAGATAACGGTTTCGGAGCCGGTTATCTTGCAAGCATGATAAATCATATGGAGGCTTTGCAAAAAGAATGAAAACTCTCTACCTTGACTGTTCCATGGGTGCTGCGGGCGATATGCTCTCTGCGGCTTTAATAGAATTATTTGAAGATCCTTCAAAAATTGCGGACAAGCTCAATGCCATCGGGATTCCCGATGTTTGTTACAGTATTGAGCCGTCGGTTAAGTGCGGTATCACGGGTACACACATGACCGTTACCGTAAACGGCACCGAGGAGAACGAACATCTTCACGATCACCATCACCACGATGACGACCACGACCATGATCATGACTACGACCACCACCATGATCACGACCACGATCATCACCATGATCATGTACACCACGGTATGGCTGATATCGAGCATGTTGTGCGCGATCACCTTGATCTTCCCACAGAAGTCAAGGAGGATGTCTTAAAGGTATTCGGCCTTATCGCGGAAGCCGAGAGTCATGTACACGGTGTTCCGGTAAGCGAGATCCATTTCCACGAAGTGGGAACAATGGATGCGGTCGCAGATGTTACGGCCGTTTGTTATATGATGCATGAATTAAAGCCTGAAAAAGTCATAGCTTCTCCCATACATGTCGGAAGCGGTCAGGTGAAGTGCGCGCACGGTATACTTCCGGTACCCGCGCCCGCTACCGCATATATTCTTAAAGGTATCCCCGTCTACGGCGGAGCGATAAAGAGTGAACTTTGTACACCTACAGGAGCGGCAATCTTAAAACACTTTGTAACATCTTTTGGCGATATGCCGGTAATGAGCGTTTCCGCGATCGGATACGGCATGGGTAAAAAGGATTTTGAAGCCGCAAACTGTGTCCGTGCAATGCTTGGAGAAAGCGGTGACACCTCGGATAAGGTGCTCGAACTTTCATGTAATGTCGATGACATGACCGCCGAAGCTATAGCTTATGCAACCGAAAAACTTTTGGAAGGCGGCGCCCGTGATGTATATACCGTTCCGATCGGTATGAAAAAGGGACGACCCGGCACGCTTGTCTGCGTACTGATAACTCCCAAAGACAGAGAAAAAATGGTGGAACTTATCTTTAGACACACTACAACGCTCGGTATCAGGGAAGCTGAACTTAACCGTCATATCCTAAAACGTGAGATAGAAAACGTGGAAACACCGTTTGGCACTGTACGCCGGAAAGTATCTTCGGGTTACGGTGTGACCCGCACCAAATACGAATACGAAGACCTTGCCCGCATTGCGGATGAACAGGGTATCGGTATCGCCGAATTGCTGGCAAAACTGCCGTAATGTGCCAATCCGGCAGAAAAAATGTAAAATATCGGGGTTGGGCAGATGGAAATTAGCAAAAAATATGAAAATCTTATAAATGCACTTCGTGAAATGGGCCTTGTTGCGGTTGCTTTTTCATCGGGCGTGGATTCAACGCTTTTATTGTATGCTGCCCGCGAAGCAATTGGCGACAATGTTGTCGCTATTACCGGACACTTTGCATCATTCCCCGAGAGCGAGAGCACGGAGGCTGATGAATACTGTAAAACGCTTGGTGTCAGGCACTGCGTTATCGATGTAGACCAGTTTTCCATAGAAGGTTTTAAAGATAACCCGCCCGACAGGTGTTACATATGCAAAAAGGCTCTGTTTACCCGCTTCAAACAAGTAGTTCATGACCGCTTTGGGATCGATACCATCATCGAAGGCACCAATGCCGACGATGTATATGACTACAGGCCCGGCATGAAAGCCATCGAGGAACTTGATATCCAAAGTCCTTTAAAAGACGCGGGACTTACCAAGGCCGAGATCCGCGAGCTTTCCAAGAAGTTTAACATTCCGACCTGGGATAAGCCTGCCATGGCATGTCTTGCAACAAGGCTGCCCGTAGGCGAAGAGATCACCGAGGAAAAACTCCGTAAGATCGAAAAAGCCGAGCAGTTCTTAAGAACTCTCGGATTTAAACAGCTGCGCGTCAGAATGCACGGAAATCTTGCCAGAATAGAAATAAATCCCACGGAATTTGAAAAGATCATAAACTCCGGGGTAAGAGAAGCCATTAATGCCGAATTTACCAAACTCGG
>CACYCC010000274.1 GCA_902772805.1 uncultured Lachnospiraceae bacterium
AGGTTGTAAAGCTGCTTGATGGGAGCGTTACAAGCAAGGAAGTTAAGAGGTCTGGGTCCGAAAGATATGATCTTAAGTTTTGAAAGACCTACGAGTGCTCTTGCAACGGGAAGGAAGTCGTTGATCATCTTAGCGCAATCCTCTGCATCACCTACGGGATACTCGGGAATGTACGCGCCAACGTTACGAAGCTTTAAGTTGTAGCTTGCGTTTAACATACCGCAGTATGCATCGCCACGTCCGCCGCAAAGATCATTCTGTGTCTCTTCTGCTGCTGCACAGAACATCTTGGGTCCTTCAAAGTGCTTAGCAAGAAGAGTCTCGGAAATTTCGGGACCGAAGTTTCCAAGATATACGCAAAGTGCGTTACATCCTGCTTTTTTGATATCTTCGAGTGCCTGTACCATATGAATTTCGCTTTCAACGATACAGATGGGACACTCATAGATGTCGGAAGCATCGTATTTAGCCTTGTAAGCGTCTACCAGAGCCTTACGTCTGTTAACGGATAATGACTCGGGGAAGCAGTCACGGCTGACAGCTACGATACCTAATTTAATCTTGGGAATGTTGTTCATTAGTGTGTTTTCCTCCTAATAATTTTTATAGTTTTTCAACCCCATGTCACCGGGGCGACACTAAGTTGATTTTAACACGATTTTGGTATAAACGAAAGACAAAAGAATCTTTTGTTTACAAAAATTAAAACGTTTTATTACTACTCGTTGAGATTAAGGTTTTTGCCCTTAAGTCCCAAGAATGAACCTGCGTCAAGTCCGCCTTCCTTGTGTCCGATGAGCCACTTGTTGACTGCGGTGATGAGTGCGTCTTCGCTGGGAGCCGTACCGTCTGCGTTAACTTTGGCATGTGCGGTCTTAAGGGGATAGTTTGTTCCCCTGGGAAGAACGATCGAAACCTGAAATCCCTTGCCGTCAACTCCGCAGGGAGCATAGTGAAGAGTGGTAGCAAATACTTCTACCGCTGTTCCTGCGGGAACGAGGAACGCCTTAACCTTTGAAGTGTCATATGTGAAATCATCTTCCACATCCATCATAAGACCGAGCATAAGTACAGCATCGGTAGCCGCTACGTTGATCTCCGAATCTCTGTGATATTCAAGAGCGTTGAGCATGCAGTTGTGTCCGTTGCAGTATCCGATCTGGATGGGCATCTCGCCGTAGGTTACATCGGAAATGACTTTGGCAACGTCAAGTGCCTCAAGTTCTGCGATCGAAGGCTCGTAAACCACGTCATCGGGGCAGGGTGTCTTTTTCATTGCTTCTACAAGTGCCGAAAAATCAACATTTGTGATAACTCTTCCGTACTCTTTGAATTCTTTGCTGTTAACAGATAAAATTTCCATTATACCTTCTCCTTTTCTATTTGATGATATCGAATACAGGTTTAAGTGCGGGATAGATCGACTTAAACTGCTGATAACGAGCTTCGTACTTGGCTACAAGTTCGGGATCGGGCTTCTCGGTCTTTGAAACCTTAACGATCGCTGCTGCCGCATCTTCAACACTTGCATATGCACCGCATGCAACCATTGCAAGCATTGCACCGCCCATTCCGGGACCTTCTTCACACTCGGGAACATCAACTTCAATGTTTAAGATATTTGCGATCATCTTACGCCATAAAGGACTCTTGGCACCGCCGCCGCAGATCATCGTACGCTTGGGAGCCACGCCTATACTCTTGGCAACTTCATACATATCTCTTGTGGCAAAAGCAACACCTTCCAAAACCGCCTGCGTCATGTCTTCCCTTGTGGTATCCATTGTGATTCCGGTAAATGTCGCACGTGCATCGGGATTGTTCCAGGGTGATCTTTCACCCATAAGGTAAGGAAGATAGAATACATGGTTTTCACCGAGTTTATCTATACCTGCCTGCTCGCCCGCATAATCTTTGGTCTTTAAGATCTCATCCATCCACCACTTGTTACAAGATGCTGCGGAAAGCATACATCCCATAAGGTGGTAATGTCCGTCGGCATGATCGAATGAGTGAAGTGCATTGTTGGAATCAACCGCAAAGCTGTCGGATGACATGAATACGGTTCCGCTGGTACCGAGTGAAATATTACATCTGTTGTTTCCTACGGTTCCCGTTCCGACTGCCGCTGCCGCATTGTCGCCTGCACCTGCCGCGATGACTACATCAGCGCTAAGACCAAGTTCTGCTGCAAGGTCACTCTTTAATGTGCCGACTTTTTCGAAGCTTTCATAAAGTGTGGGAAGCATATCCTCCGTGATATCGCAGATATCACACATTTCCTTGGACCACTTACGATTCTTAACATCTAAGAGGAGCATACCCGATGCATCCGAATAATCGGTACAGAATGTGCCGGAAAGCTTATATGCAAGATAATCCTTGGGAAGCATTATCTTTTTGATCTTCTTAAAGTTCTCGGGCTCGTTTTCTTTGATCCATAAGATCTTGGGAGCGGTGAATCCTGCAAATGCGATGTTTGCGGTATACTCTGAAAGTTTGTCCTTACCGATCTCATTGTTAAGATGATCAACCTGCTTCTGTGTACGGCCATCGTTCCACAGTATTGCGGGACGGATAACATTGTCGGCTTCATCAAGTATAACAAGACCGTGCATCTGTCCGCCGAAGCTTATTCCCTTGATCATTGACTTATCAAAGTCTTTGATGAGTTCTTTTAAGCCCTCTATGCTCTTTTCATACCAGTCCTCGGGCTTTTGCTCACTCCAGCCGGGATTGGGGAAAAACAAAGGATATTCCTTGGATACTACGTTTAAGATCTTTCCGCTTTCATCCATCAAAAGAAGCTTTACGGCGGAAGTTCCCAGATCGATTCCGATATAATACATATCAACCCTCCAATAATTTATTATTTTCACATCTTAAAAGGGTCCCTGCCGGATTTGACGGGCAAATTAACCCTTATAAGCGAATCTGTCAATATTTTATTAAAGAAAAAGGTATTATTCAACACATATTTAAAACATTTTATAGTCAAATTTTGCGCTTTTACGATATATGCTCAGACGTGTCTTTACGTAAAAAAGCTCCCAACCGCGTACGGTTGAGAGCTTTGATGCTTTACAAACAATCTCTTTTACTGCTTTTCCTTGAGATAAATACTTATCCTGCTCTGAATGATGGGGGTTACCTCATCAACACTCTTCTGACCTTCAAAGAACGGTGCTGCTTCTTCGTTGATGATATTGAACACCTCTTCTTCGTAGTTGCCCGCAAATGTCGTAACAGACATTACAAAACTCTTAAGATCGTCTGCCTGCTGTTTGGTAAGAGGCTTATATCCCTGATCACCGTAATAGATCACGTCTTTACCGTAGATCGCATAATCGTCTTCATCTTCTTCGGGTTCTTTCTGGGCATCCTCAAGCTGCTTGTCAAAGTTGCTTTTTATGATCGGAAGTCCCCACTGATTCTTCATGTAGTCGTCGGAAAAATAAACTCTTACAAATTCCCAGGCTATTTCGGGAGTTTTGCACTTCGATGATATCGCAATGGGATTGGATACACCGAATGCCGAGCCGCATCCCGATCCTGTGGGATAGCCCACAAAAGCGATATCCTCACCGTATGTTGATGATATCTGATATTTATAATTATCTATATTTGCAAGATACATCTGCGAAAGAATGAACTTATCATCCCGATACATTGATTCCCAGTCAATATTTGAGTATTCTTCTTCAAGATCTCTGTAATAATCGTCTCCTCCCTTGGGAAGCTCTTTTACAAAACTGAGCAACGCCTTGAATTCATCGGTATCAAAGTTACATGAATGTGTTGAATAATCGATATATGACTTGGCATCGATCATCATACACTGAGACATAAAATCTTCTCTTGCGGTCGCAAACATAAGCTGTGAACCCTGAGGAAGAGTATTCTCAAATTCCTTGAGCTCGTTGAAAGTCCATGACTTTCTGTCTCCGAGAATTGACTTTTTGCCTACCAGAGTCTGAATGAAAAACGTAGGAGACACAAAGGTAAGCTTACCGTTGACTTCACCCGCCTTTAAAACGTTATCAAACATATCTTCTCTGTTTATGTCGGGATCCGAATCGATATACGGATAAAGATCCACAAAAAGACCTTTGGATGCATAATTGATCATCGTACCGGCATCCTGGGCGATCACGATGTCGGGTGACTGGCCTGCCGCAATGTCGGAATTCATTTTCTTTTGACCTGCTTCATAGTCTTCGTCGGTATTGTATACGCTATAGTCCTTAACGACTATCCTGCACTTTTCGTTGGTCTTGTTGAACTTAATAACTTCTTTTCTGATCGTGCCGTCAAGATACAGGCATCCCAATGAGATCTGTTCTTTTTCGACAACATCTTTGGGATCGACCTTTGTATATTTGCAAAAGTTGAAAGTATCCTCTGTGTTTTCGGCATCCCAGTCATGATATGTACCTATAAATGATCCGTCTGCAAGTGCAATGAATGTTTCAAAGTACTGTGCGGCAATGTCCGAATCGATAAGGTTGAAAACTTCCGTAAGCTCCGTATCTCCCACATTGAAAGCATATATCGAAGAACCGGAACTTAAATAAACATCATACTGTCCGCCCTGGCCGCAGATCGACATATTGGTAAGCTGTGCGGGAACCTTGGGCTCGTTTGTAAGTTTAAGGTTCTCAACATCGAGTTCTTTGACAACCGCACCTGTTTCACCGTATCCCTGAACATACAGTTTTCCGGATTTATCCGCAAAAATCTGGTTCACCCAGTTGACGCCGGAGACTTCTTCTTTTTTGACAAGATTTAAATCCTTGTCAAGCAGATAAAATGTCTTTTCCTGATACATTAAGATCCTTCCGTCAGGTAATGCCTTGATGCCGTCAACATATTCAAAATCCATCTCCGACATGGGCTTTTTGGTGATCACGTTGCCCGAATAATCAGCGATCTTAATAGTGTATTCTCCGTCGTATACGGGATTATCGGGATCTGAATAATCCGATTTGTCTTCATATGCCATAAACAGTAACTTGTCATCACCGTAAGGCACACGTGTGGATATATAGCTCTGACCGTTGTCATCGGATAACTTAAACGGGGTTATTTCCGTTCCGTCAAGATTTGCAATATATGAGTTTATTTTTGACTCATAGGTCTCTTCGTTGGTCGTATAAGTCGTGATAAACAACTTGTTTCCCAGCCCCGCAAGTTCGCTGATCTCTTCCTCCTTAGGCAGATCAAGCGAAAGCTTCTCTTCTTTGTAGATCGCGTTTTTGTTAAAACTGATCGTCTCACCCTTCTTGCCGCAACCTGCATAAGGTACCAGCATTACTGCGATAAGCAGCAGGGCAATGAGCCTTTTTGTACCGTTCTTCATATCAATTCTCCTTCTTCTTTCTTGCGCGCGCGTTCTTTTCTGTACTTTTCTATCCTGCGCTCTATAAAATCTTTGATATCTTTTTTGTGTATTGTGCGATTGGTATACATTCTCACCAGCAGCACACATATATTTACAAATACAAAAGAAAACAGTACAAGATCGATGACACATAACGGCGTGATCATGTCTTCAAGACCTCTTGCCATGTTTTCCCAGTAGGGATATATGATACCCTTGGAATTCATGCTGCGTGAACCGACTGCGGTAATACGCTTAATAAGCCTTGTCCACGAAAACCTTCCCGTGTTTTCGACCATTTCGTACCTTGTCGCATCTTCGGTAACGACATCTTTTACTATATCCGAGCCAAAATGTGATACGGGGCTTGGAAGCAACACTTCATACGCGTTAAGCGAAGTCTTTTTGTCGCATTCCTCGAGCGTCTCATAATCGACATACACAACTTTACTGTCATTTCCGGCCAGATCGTTAAGCCTTCCGGTATCTTTCTCAATGACTCCCGTCACGTAATACCGCTTTCCGTTTATCTCAACGGGCTGTCCCACAACATCGCCCGATCCGAAAAGAAGCGATGCGGTCTCAAGATCGAGTATTATATGATCCTTCACAAGGTCCGCGCCGTCAAAATATGAACCCGTAATAAGCTTCAGGGGATGAAAAAGAAAATAATCTCCGCCTATTCCGATCGCTCTTGCCGTAACTTCGCTCTCACGGCTGCGTACCGTGATCTCTCCGGAAGCGGAATAAGCGCTGACTCTTCGCCGTGCCTCCTTGGTGGCTGCTGCGATCGCCTTTTCATCGAGTTTCTTGTCGATGTTAAAATCAAGCTCACGGATGTTGTCGGGAGTGTGTGCAGACATCTCCGAAAAGAAAATGCTTATCTGCGTGCAGTCCCTGTCTTTGCTCCACCTTGATGCGGCAAGCTGTGCGGGCTGCGTCTTGGAAAGAGCAATGCCCGCAAACATCACTGCCAGGAATACCACGGTCACGGCCCCAGAGATTATAAGCCACAGTATCTGTTTAGGGGTAAAAACCTTTTTTAGATATTCCATTTTAGTCTTTTAACCTTACCTGCTGGCCGTCCTCAAGCGGTTTTGAGAATGTTGCGATAACATAATCCCATCCCAAAAGATCGGTTCCGCTTACGGCACTTTCGTTGTCACCCTCGGCAAGAACCGTCACATCAACTCTGCGTGCGATATAGCGGTTACCGAAAGGTGTGTTCTTGGATTCAACTTTATATAGGTATTTGCCTTTATTGTCCTCATGAAGGGCACTGTTGGGCACTATAACATCATATCCCGCGGTCTTGTTGCCGACGGTAAGCGACAGGCTCTGTCCGCTCACAAGATCTTCGCCTTCAACCTCAAAGATTATGGTCTTACCGCCGTTTGGATTGGTCTGATCGGGACGGATCTGCAATACTCTTGCATGGAGATCGGAATACCACCATGAATTGGCAACTTCCGCTTCGTCTCCGACACTTACGTATTTGGCCTGTTCTTTGGTAACGTTCATGGAGATCGTGAAGCCCTTGCCCGCCTTTTGAATGGTGGCAACTTCGCTTCCCGTCTCGATCGTCTCACCTGCTACATACTTCATGGTAAGGATGATACCGTCAACGGGTGCGGTTATGGTTCCGCCCACACTGTCAGCCCTCATCTTTTCGACTTTTTCTTTTTGATCGTTGATGGCTTTTAATTTATCTTCCAGACCGTACATATTGGCAAGTTCGGTCTTAAGGTCTTCGTAATACTTCTTGGCTTTTTCAAGGCCTGCCTCTGCATCGGAAAGCTGCTTGGCAAGATTGTAATCTTTGTCATTGGCTGCATGGCCGGCGTTTTTGATGGC
>CACYCC010000275.1 GCA_902772805.1 uncultured Lachnospiraceae bacterium
AACGGTGTTAAAGAATTTGCGAAGAAGCGGGAATAAGATCATCATCGCAACGATCTGCATGGCGCCGCCAAAGGTGTTAAAGAGTGTATAATCGCCTTTCCACGACTCTCCTCCGAGATCGTATTTAAAGAAGTATATAAGAAGGTTTGAGGTCATGTAGATCGCGGTATTTACAAGCACTATGGCGACAACAACGGTCATGGCCTGGTCGTTTTGGATGAGTGCCCTGAACATGTCCTTTACCGAAGCAGTCTTCATGTCGGTCGTAGGGTTTTCTTTTACCGCAAGACATAAGATCACGGTGAATATAACAAAGAGGACTGCCACAATGAGTGCAAACCACTTAAATCCGACTACCTCGATGGCATTTTCGCTCATTCCGTCGTTTCCGAACATCTTGCCGAGTGCGGTTACCGCAAGCATTGTTACGATAACTATTAAAGACGATCCCACACCCGCACAGCTTCTTGCAAGAGCCGAAAGGTTTTCTCTTTCCTTGCCGCTCTCGGTAAGCGAAGGAACCATTGACCAGTAGGGGATATCCATCATCGTATAGGTCATGCCCCAGACAATGTAAAAGATCGCCGCATAAGCCACAAGGCCGCTTCCTTTAAGAGACGGAGGGCATGCAAACATAAGATACAGTATTACCGCATTGGTAAGAGTACCGATCATAAGCCAGGGTCTGAACTTACCCCATTTTGTACGCGTCTTGGCTACGACAACACCCATGATGGGATCGTTGAAAGCATCAAATACTCTTGCGATGAGCAGGATCACACCCATGATCCACGCTTCGACTCCCAATAGATCCTGATAATAATACAGGATGTAACTTGCGGAAAGCATGTAGACCATGTCCTTTCCGACTGCGCCGATACCGTAACCGGCTTTTACCTTAAAGTTTGTTTTCTGTTCCATAAGATACCTCCCTTGTCTTTACCTGACTTCAAATTCAACTGTTGTGTCAACGCCTCTGTATGTAAGCGTAAGTTTTCCGTTTCCTTTTCCGGTGGAACGTATGTATGTACCGCTCATGCCTCCCCTGAGTGTCGCGATCTTGGGCCCTATCACCTCGATCGGTCCCTCGGTCTTTAATACCACGGGGTCGCATGCGTATGTCTCTACGCTGTCATTCTGGTTGCGGGCCGAAAATCTTATTGCGGCGACATCGTATGTATTATCCTCGGTAAGCACTGTCTTGTCGGCCTTTACCTCAAGATGAAGTGATTCCGTAGGAGATTTTGTAAGCCTTGCGACTTCCTTGCCGTCTTTGATGGCCACAAACTCATAAACCTTGACCTTGTCGCCCCAGCCTCCGATATATTTTGAATATAGATCGTATCCCTTGCTGATCGTCATATGATCGAACATCATCAGACGCGCCATCAGAAGTTTTCCCTTAAGGGGCATGTTATCAAGGCCGTAGTCCGCCACAATCTCCATCAGCTTCTTGATGCGGGCCGAAACCTGCGGGCTGTACCCCTCCTCCGTCATCAGCTTGTCACCGATAAAGTCGTTGATCCTGATCGGCGGATGAGGAAGGTTCGGGAATGTCTCCCTGTCCGGGAAAAATTCGTTTAAGAAGTAACCGTTTTTATAAAACTTTACCGAATCGGCATTGGTGAACACCCAGATCTTATTGAGTGTCGATGCCGGATACTCTCCTATGTTAAAGTCCGATGCCACTTCCATTACGGGCTCGCGGTTTGACTGGCTCTTATATACATATGCCGCAAGTTTCGGATTTCTGAACATATCGGTAATGCCGTGATAGCATATCCTGTCTCCCGACCCGAAATCTTTGTGCGTATTGTAGTCAAACATACACCAGGCAAAAGAACCGAGCGTCTCATCATGTCCGTATACATCGTTAAGTACGGTCGCGTGCCTTATCGCGTGCTCTATGCGGTGGGACTCGTCATCAAAAGGCTTTGTGGGATACATATGCCCGTTATACTCGGAAATCAGGAAAGGCTTGCTCATGTCCGGAGTAACGTCTTTTTTGGCGGTCGTGGGCTTGGTCTTTCCGTTATATATGAAGTCATTGAACGTATAGACATCTTCCAGTAAGCTGCTCTTTTTGATGAACCTTACGCCGCCCGTCACTATTCCGGGTGCGAGTCTGTGCGCAACATCGTTGGTCTTTGTATAAAGCTCGTCGTCGTCCATCGATTCGTTGATCCTGACGCCCCACAGTATTATCGAAGGGTGATTTCTGTAGCCGATGATCATATCTTCGGTATTTCTGACCGCCTGGGCTTTCCACTCGTCGCCGCCCACAAACTGCCATCCCGGGATCTCCGTAAACACAAACAATCCGAGTCTGTCGCATTCCTCGATAAATGCGTGTGACTGGGGATAGTGCGATGTCCTGACGGCATTCATGCCAAGTTCATCCCTTAATATCCTCGCGTCTTCCCTCTGCACCGAATCGGGCATCGCATAGCCTGTATATGCATAGGACTGATGCCTGTTCACACCGCGAAGCTTAAACTTTCTTCCGTTGCAAAAGAAACCGTCCCTCCTGAATTCAACAGTTCTGAATCCCGTAAGTACACTGTAAGTGTCTGTGACCGCACCGTCTTTTAAAAGTTCCGTCTTTACGGTATAAAGTACCGGTGTGTCGGGATTCCATTCTTTTACGTCTTTAAGCTCGAATGTGCCGGATACGAATGTACCTTCAAGGTCTTTTTCGGTCTTGAGTGAATCGCTGTATTCACATGCCGTTGTGCCGTCATCTCTGAGAACCGTTAACTTTATGTCAACTTCCCCTTCTTCGATTCCGGCAATAACGATTTTGTTTTCAAGCTTTTTATCAGAATAGTATCTGTGATACGTTGACTTTATGTAAACTTCGTTCCGAACTTCCATCCAGACTTCTCTGTAAAGTCCGCCGTAGGTCATATAGTCGATGACATTACCGAAAGGCGGCTGATCGAGAGTCTCACGGGTGTCCAGTATTACGGTAAGTACAAATGTGCTGCCCTCTGCCTTTTTAAGTTCATCGGTGATATCAACATCAAATGCCGTATATCCGCATTTATGGGTATAGAGTTCGTTATGGTTTACATAAATCGTCGCTCTGTGTCCCGCTCCGTCAAAATGGAGTATTACGGCTTTTCCGTCAAGTTCCGCAGGCCTCTCGATTTCTTTTTCATATTTGCAGACGGTCTGGTATATACCTTCATCAAAAGAATTGAAATCCGTAACCTTCACGGTGTGCGGAATATCAACCTTCTCACACTCCGCTTTGTTTTGATCGAACCAAAAGTTCCAGTCTCTGTTAAGATATGTCCTCATTTAACCCTCCGATCGTAAATATTTAATCCGGTTGCTAAGATACTGTGTTTATCGGGCACGAATGCCGTTTATGATCATCTCTATAAGTTCGTCCAGAGCTTTGGCGTAGGTAAGTCCCGCTTTTTTAAAGCCCTTGTCGGACAGCATATTGTCTATCGCACCTTCAATGACGGCTTTTAATACATAAATGCTTATGTCACTTCTGATAACGCCTTCTTTAATGCCGCGTTCTATAAGACTTATGGTATAATCCCAGTCGTTTGAAAGTCTTTCGTTTATCCTCTTATAAAGAGAGGGATAAACGTCTTTAAACTCCGAACCCTTGGTAAAATCGATATCACGGTACCTGTCCGGCATAATGCCCATGATCTTTTTGATCTTCTCAAGAGTCGTAAGACCGGGATCGTCATATATTTCTTTTTCACATTCTTTAATGGAATCAAAGCAATGATCTATTGCGTTTAAGAGCATCTCTTCCTTGTCTTCAAACATGAGGTAGAGAGTTTTTTTACTGATGTGGCATCTGGTGGCCACGTCCGACATGGTAAGCCTGATACCTTTCTCATTGAAAGTGCCGATACAGGCTTCCATAACCTTTTTTCTGAGATCTTCGGGGTCTTGTGCCAGTCTTGACATATTGATTCACTCCGTTTGCCGATACGATCTTCGCATTTGCGCGGTCTCTGCGTTTGCGCGATCTTCACATTGGTTATCTCTCATCGGAAACCCATTTGCGTTTCCTTGGTTTCCATTCTCATCGTATCACGGAAACCCAAATACTTCAACTCGGTTTCCAAAGAAATAATACCCAAAAATACTTCCCGTAAATTGTACATAATTAACAAAAAGGGCATATACGAATTGCTCAAGCCCCGCTCTCGCTTATTCAGCAAGCGTAGCGGCCGCGGTGGTTTCACCACGCGCTCGCTAAACTCGATGTGCCCTGCGGCCCATCTCGTTAAGCGCCGACGCTTCTGAAAAGGCTTTACGCAATTGTATATGCCCTTTTTTGAAATTAATTCACTATAATGCTTAGTTATTTGGAAAGTATCTTCACGATGAAGTCCCAGGTGCGCTCGGCCGATGAAAGGCTTAAGTGCTCGCGGGTTGTGTGGATATCGTAAATGTTGGGACCGAAGGATACGCAGTCAAGATCCGGGATCTTGGAAGCGAAAATACCGCATTCAAG